>JBAVNY010000713.1:0-19296 GCA_049691535.1 Candidatus Acidiferrum sp. | reverse complement strand
TACAAAATGCCGAGTCGCTATTTGCACGATTTGATCAGCGGCGCGGAGATGGATTTGACGATTCAGGTGTATCCATCGTTCGAGCGGCTGAAGGAATATTGTTATCGCGTGGCCGGAACGGTGGGGCTGACGTGCACGCACATATTTGGATTTCGTGATGCGAAGGCGTTGGAGCTGGCGGAAAAGCTGGGACTGGCGTTTCAACTGACCAATATCATTCGCGATGTGCATGAAGATTATGGATTGGGTCGCGTGTATCTCCCGGATGAGGATTTGATGCGCTATGGCGTGGCCAAAGAAGATTTTGGACGCGGCGAGGCGACGCTGGGGATGCGGGAGTTGCTGCGGTTTGAAGCCGATCGTGCATGGAAATTGTACGAAGAAGGCTCGCGACTGGTTGAGTTGATTGATGAAGACAGTCGTGGGACGTTGTGGTTGCTGGTGCATACCTACAGCGGGTTGCTGGCGCGCATTGAGTCGGTGGATTTTGCCGTGTTCGGCGAGCGAGTGCGGCTACCGAAAGCGGAGAAGATGATGTTGATTGCCAAGGCGCGGTTCGGGCGCCACACGGAAGAGAATATCCTTGCAAAACGTGATCGTGATCGGCGGGGGACTGGCGGGGCTGTCGGCGGGCGTCGCGCTGGCTGAATCGGGCTGGCGGGTGCGGTTGTTTGAGCAGCGGCCATTTCTTGGTGGTCGTGCGACGTCCTACGTTTTGCCGGATGGAGAGCACGTGGACAATTGCCAACACGTGACGCTGGGGTGCTGCACAAATCTGGAAGATTTTTATCGCCGCGTGGGGGCCGCCGGGAAAATAAAGTTCTTCGATCGATTGTTGTTTCAGGATCCGCAAGGTAGAACTGGCGTGATGCAGGCGGGATTTTTGCCGGCGCCATTTCACATGACCGGATCTTTTGCGACGTTTGCCCCTTTAACGTTCGCGGATAAGCGATCGATTGCGCGAGCGATGCTGGATATTCTGCGGGGCAAAGGCCATACCGCAGACCTGGACGAGCCGAACGGAATCTCTATGCTGGAATGGCTGCAGCGCCGCAAGCAGACGCCCGCAGCCATCGAGCGATTCTGGCGCGTAGTGTTGGTGAGCGCGCTGGACGAGGAGTTGGACAAGACCGATGCGCGGTTCGGTGTGGATGTTTTCTGGAAGGCATTCCTTTCCAATCGTAGCGGCTACCGGATGGGCGTACCTTCAGTGCCCCTGGCGGAACTATACGACGGATGCAAAGCGGAAATTGAGAAGCGCGGCGGAGAGGTGAATTTACGCGCGCCACTGCGGGCGATTCACCTGAAAGATGGAGCGATAGAGAATTTGGAGTTTGATGGCGGACGCAGCGAAACGGCGGACGCTTACGTTTTTGCCATGCCGCATGCGGAATTAGCAGAGTTGTTGCCGCCGGATTCGACAGAGGCCGCAGAATTGCGCAAGCAAATTATGAATATTCAAGTGGCGCCAATCACCGGAGTGCATCTCTGGTTCGACCGCGAAGTAATGCAGGAGCCGTTCGTGACGCTACTGGAGACTACGACACAATGGATCTTCAACAAGACGCAATTGTACGGCGCGGAAAACGGTGCTGCCGCTGGCAAAGACAATAAAGGTGACAAGAGCCAGTATCTCCAATTGGTGATCAGCGCGTCGTACGAGCTTTTACGGAAGTCGCGTCAGGAGATCATTGATATCTGTTTAAAAGAGGTGCGCCAGGCGTTGCCAGCGGCCCGAGAAGCGAAATTGTTGAAGGCTACCGTCATAAAAGAAGCCGCGGCAACATTTTCCCCGCAACCAGGCGTGGACCGTTGGCGTCCAATACAGCAGACCAAGATAGGGCGAATGTTCCTTGCGGGTGATTGGACCAAGACGGGATGGCCCGCAACGATGGAGGGAGCAGTTCGCAGCGGCTATTTAGCTGCCGAAGCGGTAACGAAGTCTGCGGGAGCTGCGAAGAAATTTCTGCAAGCGGATTTACCACCTGATGGATTCGTGAAATTGTTTGTCTAAGATCAAAGCAAGGGCGTGCGCAACGGCGTAAATGATCCTATGAGGCGCTCTTGGACGGTAAGCGACTGAGTCGCGAGGTCCAACGACTCATAGTCAACCCGGTACGAAAGTTTGAAGTTGTCGAAGGCCTGATCGGAGTTCCAGCAGTCCAAAGTGAAATAGAAAGAGCAGCGAAGCGGGTCCCGCAGGAGTTGTGTTGAGATGTAGGCTGGATCGCGGCGGAAGAGTTGAACCCAGGAACCCTGGGCGCCATAGGCTCTTTCAAAGCTTTCTTCGCAACCTAGCTTGACTTCATACTCCCATAGGATTACAAACATAGAGGTCCCATCTTCTGCTCTCGCTGAACAGCACTCCAGAAAACTTCAATCGGGGAAGGCTGGTGTGCCGGGCGCTGTAGCAATCCGAGTTGGATATACAACGAGAAGAGTAACTGAGTAGTGCTGTGGTGTAGGAAGTTGTAGTGGCAGTCCGTTGAGACTGACGGACGGAGGCGTTTGTGGATCGTAAGTATGGCCACCGCGGGTATCGTGACGCGGAGCGAAACGAAAAGCACGAGAAAAAAGATAAGCATGATCGCAAGCCGCCGGCGGGCGGCCCAAGAGGCGCAACGGATCATTTGGGGCCGCGAACGCCGCGGATGGTGGGAACAGTTACCCGGGCGCGATGTTCGAATTGCGGCGCGGTACTGGTGGCGGGATTTGACCCCAACGAGAAGTGTCCGAAGTGCGGATTCGAACTGCATTGCTGCAAGCAGTGCCGTTACTTTGATTCTGGCGCGCAATTTGAATGCACGCAGAATATTCCGGCGCGTGTGACACCGAAAGACGCGAAGAACAATTGCACTTTGTACGAGTTTCGAACAACGGTTGAGAAGGACACCGCTCCTACGTCGTATATGCAGCCAGCACAGGTTCCGGTAGAAGCGCCCTCGCCATCGCGGCCGATGGATGCGCGTCAAGCGTTCGAGAATTTATTTAAGAAGTAGATTGGTTGGTTTTCGCCGCGGGCACACCGAGCGGGAATAGCGTGGGCTCTGCCGGCATCTCACTGGCAATTTCTTCCAACTGCGGATAACGTGCGCGTAATGGTTCGGGAATTTTCACCTTTTCCCCGGTCACACTGTTGATGATCTGCAGCGCGTTCATCACCGCTTTGCCCTGATAGTGATTATTAGAGATGACGTAGGTTTGGCTGGTCTTCTGATTGATGCTTCGGATGCGTGCGATCCAGGGATCCAATTCTTCCTGAGAATAGAGATAGTTGTAGCGCTCGTGGGGCGGCGTCGCGGGATCATCGCTGAACCAGGTGTCGTAGCGACGGCCGTGCAGCCGGACGTAGCCGATGGACGAAGTAACTTCGGCGGTGGGCTCCAGCGATCTGCCGATGATTGGCTGATCGATATTACAGAAACCCGTCTGGTGATCCTGTAAAAGCTTCAGCGTGTCGGGCGTGTTCCAGGAACTGTGACGGAGCTCCACGACCAGCGGATAATCGGTAAAGCGCTGCAGAGCCACGGTGAGATACACCAGAGTTTCCTTGGTGTTGTGGAAGGAGAAAGGGAACTGCAGCAGAACGGCGCCCAATTTATCAGCCTTGCGCAACACGTCGAAACCTGCGCGAACAGCGCGCTCATCTTCGCGAGATGCCGAAGGGTCATGCGTGAATTTTTGCCACAGCTTAGCCGTGAAAATAAACGCTGGATTCGCGGCCACTTTTTCCAGCCATAGCGCAGCGTGATCGGGACGCAGAGGCTGGTAAAACGAAGTATTGATTTCGATAGTGTCGAAATATTGAGAAAGAAACGCAGCCTCGTGAAACCCTTTGGGACGCGGCGTGGGGTAAACGTACCCTGACCAGTCCGCATAGGACCAGCCCGCCGGCCCGACGCGCAACTGTGGCTGCGATCGAGGTTTCGAGTTTCCTGAGGAATCGTTGGCCATTCCGTTTCCCGCACGCAAAACGTTGCGCACAACCCTCGTGGTTAGACTAGAAAGTTGCCAGGTGACTGTCAATGCGCAGCCCATTGCGCTGGCCTCTACCCGGAGTTATGCTGGCCTCGCTATGCGGTGCAGCAACGTAACTGCGTCGCTTTCCTGCCAGAAGCCCCCACAGAATCTATAGGTGCGACTATGAACATTTCGATCAGCTATAAGCACGTGGACTCGCAACAAGCCGTAGCGTTGGAGGTTACCCGACGTTTAGACAAGCTGGGCCGGCTATTGAAGAATTACGAGCCGGACCTGGTGAAGCTGAAGGGTGTGTTTTCCCACAACCAGAGAACAGACGAGAAATCGTGCGCGCTGACGTTGTCGTTGCCGTCCGGCACGCTGCATGCTACCGGAAGCGGCCCCAATGTGTTGGCAGGCTGCAAAAAGGCGTTTGGCGAAATTGAGCTGCAGGTCAAGAAGCATCAATCCCTGTTGCGCCGGGAACACGAGTGGAAACGAAAACGCCCGGTGAATGCGCCGGCGTCTCCGGCTTATTGATTGCAATAAGCTAGTTACCCAGCCGAAGCGTAAGGAGCGATTCGTTCTGTTTCAATGGGTGTGTTTGTTAGCTTCTGCTGAAAGTAGTCCGTCCTGATTTAGGCATTTTCAATGTATCCAGCCAATTGCCTGTGGCCCTGCTGGACTTACGGTATTTATTTTTGGATTCCGTCAGATTCTGTGGGCTTCTGAGGTCCTACGTGCAGTTCGTTTCTGAACATTTCAGATAGAATGTCGGAGTTCAGGTCCGCCACCCGAAGATGAATGGTGAATAGGCTTGCTCCCTTCGGCAACGCAAGATAATAGCGCTCGTTCGTTTTTCTCGAAACATTGGGCTATCGCCGGGTTGCTCAGTGCGCTCGTGGTGATTCCGTGTGTGTGGCAGCGAAAAATCGAAGCCGGCGATCTGGGGAGTCACGTTTACAACGCGTGGCTGGCGCAGTTGGTGCAAGCAGGAAAAGCGCCGGGCATTTACATTGTGTGGCAGTCGAAGAATATCGTTTTTGACCTGATGCTGTTCTATTTGGCAAAAATCTTCGGACTGCCGACCGCAGAGAAAATTGCAATGTCGTTGTGTGTGCTGATTTTCTTTTGGGGCGTGTTTGCCTTGGTCGCTGCGGTCGCAGGTAAGCCGCCATGGTTCCTCGCGCCATTAATCGCGATGTTTGCCTATGGCTACGTTTTCTACATGGGTTTCATCAACTATTACTTGTCAGTAGGACTGGCAGCCATCGCTCTTGCTTTGCTGTGGCCGGGTGGGAACCGGGATGTACTGCGCGCTGCGATCTTGTTTCCCATTATTTACTTGGCGCACCCCTTGGGAACTCTGTGGTTTCTGGGAACTGCAGCTTACCGACTTTTGTGGCTGAACTTGTCGGGAAGAACGCGGCTGATTTTACCGCTGGGTACGCTGCTACTGGCGATTGGCGTGCACGTCTCTATCCGGCATCACCCGGAATACCAATGGGACTTTCTGCAGAGTCACATCATTCTGCGAAACGGTTTTGATCAGTTGGCGGTGTTTGGGCACCGATACGTTATTCTCTCGATGGTGCTGTTTCTATTCGCGTTGATTTGTATCGTGGTCGACGCGGTGCAGCATGGGCGCTCTCTTGAATATTGGAAAAAACGCCAGTTGATTGTAGAGCTGTATCTCGCTGCGTTCTGGATGACCGCGTTGCTCCCGCAAAATTTGAAGCTGGATCCGACGGCGGGTTGGATTGGCGTGCTTGTAACCCGACTCACGATTATCAATGCGATTTTCGCGATGTGCTGGCTGGCTTCACTGCAGCCGCGGATTTGGCATTTAGCAAGTTATGCAGTGGCGTCCGCGGTTTTTTTTACGTTTACTTTTCAAGAGATGGCCTTCCTGAACCGGCTAGAGGCCAACGCCGATAGGATTACCGAACAACTGCCGTTCGGCACGCGAGTCTCGGCCATCATCTACGAAAAACCTCGTTACCGGGGGATGTTCATTCACGCCGTCGACCGTGCGTGCGTGGAACATTGTTTTATGTACTCGAATTACGAGCCGTCTACACGCGAGTTTCGCGTGCGGGTCGCTCCGGGCAGTCGCGTCGTGACGACTTCCCAGGACGATAGTGAAGATTGGCAATGGGGACGACACCAGGTGCGGCCGGAAGATTTGCCAATGAAGCAGATTTATCAGTGCGACGCGTCAGACCTGACCCGATTATGCATCCGCGATTTAGCCGCCGGAGAAAAGAACGGCCGAATCGGCTACCACCCGTAGCCGGAATGGCAAATTTTCGCTATCCGAGATCTCAACTAACAAGTCCAATGCGCCTCACTGCGGCGTGTTCCAAGTCAGCTTTGCTCTTTGCGGCTCTAAGGCTAAGCTAAGTGCTACTCCTAGGAGGATGAATGTTTTTCCGCCGTGTGCTGCGTAGTGCGCTCTTTACTTGCTTGGTGTTGTTCACGTTGTCTGCTGGCCTTGACCGTATTTCAGCTCAACAAATAACATCGGCTGTAGCAAATCCTGGTGAACTTACCGTTGACCGCATTTTTTCGCAACCGAGTTTGAGTGGACATTTGACGGGCGGAGTGGCCTGGGTGCCCGGCAAGAATCAAGTCAGTTTTTTCCAACCCAAACAGACTGGCAAGGATGCGAAGCCGGAACTCTGGACGATGGATCCTTCGACAGGTGAACGTGCGCTGCTGGTATCTGCAGACAAACTGGAAAATGTGTTGCCATCTGCGAAGACAAAGGATTCGCAGGCGACGGGAGCAGGGCGCCGTCCACCATCGCAATATCTGTGGGCGCCCGGCGGCAATGCTCTGCTCTTTGTGGGCCCGCACGCATTAGCGTGGTTCGACTTACAGACCCAGCAGACGCGTGTGCTCGCGAGCGGTGAAGAAGATCTGAGCGATGCGAGGATTTCACCCAACGGAAAGTTTGTGAGCTTCGTCCGCAATCACAATTTGTGGCTGGTGGGCACGGCAGATGGAAAAGAACGAGCGCTGACCACCGGCGGCACCGAAGAAGTGCGAAAAGGCGAATTGGACTGGGTGTATCCCGAGGAACTCGAACTTTTTACGGCGTACTGGTGGGCGCCGGATTCTTCGGCGATCGCTTATTTGGAAATGGACGAACGGAAGGTTACGCAATTTCCGCTGGTGGATTTCGAATCGCCCATTGGAGAAGCAGAACTCCAAAGGTATCCCGTGCCGGGTGGTCTAAATCCGGGGGTGCGCGTGGTTGTTGCGCAAGTCGCAGGCAATAGCAAGGAACGCGTCATGGATGTGGGGTCGGAGACAGATATCTACATACCGCGCGTGAAGTGGCTGCCGGATTCCAAGCATCTGGCCATTCAGCGATTGAACCGCACTCAGACAATTCTCGATGTGTTGCTTTCCGATGCTGCGACAGGGAAGTCGTCGACGATTCTCTCGGAGAAAGACGCGTACTGGATCAATGTCAGCAATGATTTGTACTTCTTCAAAGATGGCAAGCGATTTCTGTGGTCTAGCGAGCGCACCGGCTACCGGCATCTGTATCTCTACGATTTTTCCGCGGCACAGCCGTTGCAGCTGACGAAAGGCGATTGGGAAGTCAGCCAACTTGAGCGCGTCGACGAAAAGAATGCCGCAGTATATTTCACCGCAAAAGAAAAATCTCCGATGGAGAGCCACCTGTATCGCGTTGGACTGGATGGCAGCGGTTTCACGCGCATTACCAAAGAAGATGGCGCCCATGCGGTGAATGTTGCGCCCGACGCAACGGAGTATCTCGATACTTACTCCAATTCGAGCACGCCTCCGCGTCAGGACTTTTTCCGAACAGACGGCAGCAAGCTTGCCACCCTGGACGAGAACAGAGTTGCGGAGCTAGCCGACTACCACCTATCGCCGGTGGAGTTTTTCTCGATTAAGTCGCACGACGGTATGTCTCTGAACTGTTCGATGATCAAGCCGCCGAATTTCGATCCGAGCAAGAAATATCCGGTGCTGGTTTACACCTATGGCGGCCCGCACGCCCAAGTGGTTGTGAATGAGTGGATGGGCCACCAATATCTGTGGCATCAGATGATGGCGCAAAAGGGCTACATCATTTTTTCGCTCGATAATCGCGGTTCGGCGGGACGCGGACACGTCTTCGAAGAGCCCATTCATTATCGCTTCGGTGCCCAGGAACTTTCCGATCAGCGCGATGGCAGTGTCTGGCTTAAATCGCAGCCATATGTCGATCCGGATCGCATCGGAATTCATGGATGGAGTTACGGCGGACACATGACGTTACACGCCATCTTCGAAGCTCCGCAGGTTTTCAAGGCGGGCTTCGCTGGCAGCCCGGTGACCGACTGGCATTTCTACGACACGATTTACACCGAGCGATACATCGGCTTGTTGCCGCTGCACGAGGAAAGCTATCAGGAATCGTCGCCGATCAAGAATGCGGAAAAGCTGAAAGGGAAGTTGTTGATCGCATATGGGACCGGGGATGACAATGTTCATAGTTCGAACGCGCTGACGCTTATCGACGATTTCATCAAAGCCGGGAAGTATGTCGAAGTGATGACGTTTCCCGGGCGGGGGCATGGAGCGAGCGATGTTCCGGCGCAACGCGTGTTGTGGAACCGCGTGACGAAGTTTTTTCTGGACAATCTGTAGCGCAGCGCGAAAGTCGGCCTTAATCAGAGCCGACGACGCCTCGGCAGTTTCGAGGCCTTGAGAGCCAGTCCCCAGGCTACCGACGTGAATTGGTTGCCGGTTCTGATGCGTGGCTCCCCGAAACGCTTGGCAAATATTTTTCGGACTGCCGGTACAAACGACGATCCGCCGGTGAGAAACACGGCGTCCACTTCTTTAGCGTGGACTCCACTGATCTTGAGCAGCGAATCCAAACACGTTTCGATCTGGCGAAGTTCTTCTGCGATCCACGCTTCGAACGAAGGGCGTTTCACCTTTGCCGTAACGTCGATCGCGCCATCATAAAAACGAAACGTTGCCTCGGCATCGTTGGATAAATCGTATTTCACTTTCTGCACCGACTGGTGCAGTTGATAGCCAAGATCTTCTTTTATCAGATGTAGCAGCGCCGCGATTTTCTCCGGCTCAACCGCATCCGCCTTTATTCGGTTCAGCAGATCCATCACTTCTTTTGCGCGCAGAAGCGACAGATGATGCCAGCGTTCCAACTTGCCATAAATCCATGCAGGGACCGGCAGAAGACGTTTCATCGAGCGCATGTCCGTGCCAGCCCCCAGCGCGGGAGACATCAGATGGCGTATGAGCTTGGCGTCGAATGAATCGCCCGCGACGCCCACACCCGCATTGCCGAGAAGGTCTGCAGCGGTGCGCCCGCGATGTCGGACCGTTGGCCCTACGCGCACCAGAGAAAAATCACTGGTGCCGCCCCCGAAGTCTCCAATCAGGATCAGTTCGTCGTGGTCCAGGGTCGACTCGTAATAGTGCGCCGCGGCAACGGGTTCAAACTCAAAATGCACGGAATCGTATCCGGCAAGCCTGAAGGCATTTCTGAGCCGATTTTCGGCATAGGAGTCATCTTCGTTGCTTTCCGCTCCGACAAATCGCACCGGCCGGCCGACCACTGCATTGGAAATGGGGGCACCGAATTGCGACGAAGCTTTTTCTTGGAGGTCTCGCAGAATGCGCGCGATCAAATCCTCCAACGTGTATTTGCGGCCAAAAACGTCGGTAGTTTGCAGGTTACGATTGCTCAGAAAAGACTTCAGCGATTGGATCAGCCGCCCTTTGTGATCCGCAGCGAGGTAATGCTCGATACCTTCCGGGCCGCTCCAGGATTTCAGTGCGTTGACGCCGAGCTCCTTCACTTGCTCGAGATAGAGAAGCGAGCGATACGAGGCAGTCTGTTCGCCTAGGTAGGGAAAGTGCGCGAGTTGAACCTCGCCCGTGTCATTGACACGCGCAATCGAGCTATTCGTCGTGCCAAAGTCGATACCAATTGCGCCACTGTTCTTGCTCATCAGTCTCTTCGAGTTTAAGGGTGACGCAGAGCGCCAGCAACCCCGCCCAACCGTCTGCTTTTCGGGTGGAGAAAGGTTTCGGGATCATGCTCGCGATGTCCGTGCCGCGCAGGGGATCCGGTAACCTGGTGGGCGAGCTGGGGGGCCGGGAGGCGCAGTAAGAATTGGCTTGGGCATGGTACGATAGAAATGGATGGTAAACATCCCGCGGACGAAACGCACCACAAACCCATACACGTCCTGTTAAATGCTGTTTGCGGTTACTGCCCTAAAAGGGTGCACGCTTGGGGCGAGGCAAGAGGCCGTGTGTCGACGGGATTGCAGGTCGGACCGCCTGCGGCCATGAAGAAAGTTTGATATTGTAAGACAGTACGCGCTGTCGTTTAGCATAATATGGATGGTCTCCTTAACAAGAGAGAGCGTAAGCCACACCATTCAACGTTCTGCCGCGCGACGATCAACTGCAAATTATTTCGCAGTTTGCAATTTAGGGGCGTAGCTCAGTGGTAGAGCAGCGGCCTTTTAAGCCATTTTGGCAATCACGTCAGGAACTGCCTGCACTCGTCAAGGCGCGTCATTTCAATCAGATGTGAGAATTTCACTTAGCCGGGCCGCGCCATAGTTCGACAGGAATTGTCAATCCAAGTGACCCCAGAAGTGACACCGCGAAGCCCTGCCGGATATAGGCAGCATAGAAGCTTCCCAAACTTCGGACATGGGTTCGATTCCCATCGCCCGCTCCAGATCTCACGATGATTCAACTGGCCTTACACGGCTAACCTACAAAAAACCAGGGGAAAACACATCGTTTTGGACCCCAGTTGGCCCCCACCGAAGTCAATTGGACCCTAAGGCTTTGTCAATTCAGCGCGCTAGGGGAACGGAATAGTGGGTGTGCCTCCTAGCTGCTATTTTGCTGTGGGCTCCGGTGTGGGCGGTTGCATGGCAGGCGAGTGGAATGGCTTGCTGCAACGGGACGATGTGCCTCGCGCACGGACATGTGGGAACGGAGGGCGCTGCTAAAGCCCAACCCGCGGCACAGAAACATGCCCCAATGGAGTGCAATCATGGAAGCCAGACAGGCTTGACTTGCCAGATGTCCTGCTGCCACGACCAGGATCGCCCCGCGACTGGCGCAGTGATTTTCGTTTTACCGGAGCCAATGATAATTTCATCCGGCGTTGAAGTGACTCCAGCGAAAATCATGACGACGGCCCATGCTGTGACTCATTTTTTTGAACCTCCCTCTCCTCCTCCTCGAAGCCTCTCACTGATCGCGTAGCACACTATCCAAGCAGTGTTGATACATAGACAAACGGGCCTTCCGAGCCCGCGGCGGCCATTTGCCGCATGAGATCAGGGGAGGATTTCATGTTCCGACGGATTTCGATTCTTATAGGTTTGTCGTTGCTGATGGGGACAGTTGCTGATGGGGATGGGTGCTAGTGCTACGTTTTATGGCACGATTCGCGGGATTATACACGACCAGAAGCACCGACCCATTGCCGATGCCGAAGTGTCTCTGAAGGCGAAAGGTTCAGATTACGCTCGCACGATCCACACGGATGCGAGTGGTGAATTTATATTTGACGCGGTTCCGCTAGGCGACTACTCCATCACAGCCTCTAAAAATGGTTTTGCCACAGTCGAACAGCCTACAACTGTACTTTCCTGGACCGCTCCCGTCTTTCACCTCGAACTGCCCATTGCCGAGCAAAAGCAGACGATCACTGTTTCCGCAGCACCCGCGCAAACGGAAACTACCACAGCAACCACTAACGTGAACTTGCAGGAGATTGAGAGCGCGCCGGGAGGAACGCTTTCAAATAGCTTGGCGATGATCCTTAACTACACGCCAGGTTCGTACTACACGCACGATCAACTGCACGTTCGCGGTGGACACCAGGTCAGTTGGTTGATTGACGGCGTTCCGATCCCGAATACGGCCATTGCGAGCAACATCGGACCGCAGATCAACCCTAAAGATGTTGATGATCTCGAAATCTTGCGTGGGAGCTACACGGCTGATTACGGGGACCGGACTTACGGTGTTTTTACTCTGGCGCCAAAGAATGGATTTGACCGGAGTAATGAAGTGGAGATCAATCTCAGCGCGGGTAATTATGCGCAGACGGACAACCAGGTCAATCTCGGCGGGCATACCGATCGGCTAGGCTATTACCTGAGTGCCAACGGAAACAGCAGTGAAGTGGGATTGCAACCGCCGACAGCGGCCGTGATCCATGACGGCGTAAATGGTTACGGAGGCTTCGGTTCGCTAATCTACAATCTCGATTCACAAAACCAATTCCGACTGGTGGGGCAGGCCAGACGCGATTTCTATGAAGTGCCCTATGCACCGGACGATCCGGTGAGCGCCGGATTGCGCGACACGAACACCGAAACAGACGCATTCCTGGCGTTCACCTGGTCGCGGACGTTCAATCCTGGACTAGTGCTTACGATGTCTCCGTTTTATCACTACAACCGCGCCGACTACGAGAGCAGCCCGACGGATCTACCGGCTTCCGCCACCGAGAAGCGAGGATCTCATTACGAAGGCGGGCAGGCAGTCATTTCCTGGGTGAAGAGGTGGAGCAACCTGCGGGCCGGGGTTTATGGATTCGCTCAGCAAGACAATCAACTCTTTTCTCTAATATACAACGACGGCAGTTATCCTTCCGGGGGAACGGCTGCGATTTATGTGGAGGAGCAAGTTCGTCCGACGTCCTGGTTGACGTTTGACGCCGGCCTGCGGCAGACGCATTTCTCGGGTGGCGTAGTGGAAAATGCCACTAGCCCCCGCTTTGGGGTCTCCCTCCGTGTGCCGAAGCTGAACTGGGTTTTTCGAGGGACTTACGGTCAGTTTTATCAAGCCCCGCCACTGGTCACCATATCGGGTCCGCTTCTGGATCTTGCTAACAATCAGAACCTGGGATTCATTCCGTTACACGGAGAACGAGACGAAGAATGGCAAGTCGGCGTGACGATTCCCTTCAGGGGTTGGACGATTGACGCGGACACATTTCACAACCACGTCAAAAATTTCTTTGACCACAATAACTTCAACAACTCCAATATTTTCTTCCCCATTACCATTCAGGGCGCGCTGATTGAGGCTTGGGAACTAACGCTGCGTTCACCACGAATCTACAATTGTGGACAGGTGTATGTGACCTATTCGAACCAACTCGCGCTGGGGTGCGGAGATATCAACGGAGGCTTGACGGATTTCAGTTTTGGGGCCGGTTGCGGGTACTTGGATCACGACCAGACGAATACCCTGCATGTCGGAGGCAATATCAGCCTGCCGTGGCGTGCCTATGCATCTACGGATGTCTATTATGGTTCGGGATTCTCGAATGGAAATCCTCCGCCCACTCATCTGCAGGGACACACCACGTTTGACCTGGTGTTCGGAAAAAACTTTGGCGAACAATGGACTGTTTCCGTAACAGCCCTCAACGTTGCGGACGTCCGCGTACTGCTGGACAACAGCTACACCTTCGGGGGGACGCACTATAACCTTCCGCGCCAGGTCTACGGCCAAGTCCGTTATCGCTTTCACTTCTGATGGTGGCGTCGTCGGAAGTGCTGCTTTTGGCACCCCCTCCAACTGGCGGCAGCGCGGATTCCAAAGTCCAACACTCGAACTCTGGGTTGTCCGAACAGAGAAATGTAGGAAGTCGGCCGCCGGAAGAAGTTGGGAAGACATGAGTTTTGGTTAATGATTCCCATCCTCATGGAGCAACTAACATGATTTCACAAGCCCGCTTTGCTCGTTTCGATTGCAGGATCAGTTTGCTTGTTGTTTGGTTGCGCAAGGACATACTCGACTGAAGTCGCGGCGAACCCGGTTTTTAAACCAAAACACTTACGGTCTCGATGCGATCCCGCTTTTAAACCACCGTACTATACTAGACTATAGTATTATGCCTCATGGCTTACACGACCAAAGGTCAAGAATAGTTTTTGACGCCCGTTCGACCGATTCAGGGACAGGTGGACGCCATTGAACGCATCCTCCAATCGAACCTATTTGGAGTGATGGCGTGAGTCAACAAGACTACCGCGACAAGGACAAGGCGTAATGAACCAAGCCAAATTAAAAGAATCAGAAATCAAGCATGTTGGACCACAGCTAGGAAGCATCTCAATCAGCCAAACCAACCACGAAGGCGAGCACAATGAGGGGCATGCGCTGAGTTGGCGGGATATCAACCGCGTGTTGTTTGTCGCGCTAGCGGCTGGGGCCATTTGGTTTCTCGGCGGCGCGCAGAATCCCTCTGTAACTGGAATCGGTGTAATTTGCGCCCTCGTGGGCGGTTTTCCGATATTCAGAGAAGCGTATGAAAACATCGTGCAACGGCGCATGACCATGGAGCTTTCCATGGCCATCGCCATCGTGGCGGCCCTGGCGATCCGCGAAATCTTCACGGCCCTGATCATCACTTTATTTGTGCTAGTCGCGGAAATCCTGGAAGGACTCACGGTGGGTCGCGGGCGCACCGCAATCCGCCGTCTGGTCGGGCTGCTGCCCACGACGGCAACCGTGCGTAGAAACGAATCGTGGCAAGAAGTCGAGACAAAAGAAATCGTTGCGCGTGACATGGTTCTGGTGAAGCCCGGGGAGCGGATTCCAGTGGATGGCGTGGTTGTCGGAGGACACTCGTTCGTGGATCAAGCAACCATCACCGGCGAATCGATGCCTGGGGAGAAAAGCGACGGATCATCCGTATATGCCGGCACGATCAATCAGTCTGGCGCGCTCGAAATCCGAGTTGACCGGATCGGGCGCGACACCACATTCGGAAAGATCATTGATGCCGTCGAACGCGCCGAAAAATCGCGTGCTCCCATTCAAGGAATTGCGGACCGCCTTGCGGGCTATTTGGTCTATTTCGCGTTGGGTGCAGCAGCCCTCACCTTTCTGATCACCCTCAATGTGCGCTCGACCATTTCTGTGGTTATCGTCGCCGGAGCGTGTGGCATTGCAGCAGGAACACCCTTGGCGATCCTTGGGGCGATTGGACGCTCCGCGCAGCACGGTTCGATCATCAAAGGCGGCCTCTACCTCGAAGCACTCGCTAACATTGATACGATTCTCTTGGACAAGACGGGAACGCTGACCTATGGCACGCCCGAGGTGGTCGACATTCATCCTGCCGAAGGGGTTCCAGCAACTTTGTTGCTACAATCTGCGGCAACAGCGGAATCGCGTTCGGAGCATCCAGTAGGCAAGGCAATTCTAAAAAAGGCGTGGAGCATGGGGATTTCCGCCGAGGAGCCAGACAAATTTGAGTACACTCCCGGCAAGGGAATCGTCGCGGCTTGCAAAGGCGTGGAAATCATCGTTGGCAACCGGCAGTTTCTCGGGGGACATCAGGTTGCACTTCCCAGCGGCACGGCGTCACAGACGGATTCGGAAGCGTTTGTGGCACGAGAAGGCCGGTTCCTGGGAACCCTGGTGGTTGCCGATATGCTTCGGCCCGAAGCAACAAAGGCGATAAAAGACCTGAAAGCGATGGGATTAAAGACAGTTCTGCTTACCGGTGATGCCAAGAGCGTGGCCGAGGACATCGGTCGAAAGCTCGGCGTAGACGAAATTGCCGCTGAATTATTACCCGAAGACAAGCTGGAATTCGTTAATACGCTCACCAAGGCACGACGGAACGTCGCCATGGTAGGTGACGGAGTCAATGACGCACCTGCTCTGATGAAGGCCACTGTTGGAATCGCGATGGGTGCAGGTACAGACGTTGCCCGCGAGAGCGCCAATGTCGTTCTCATCGGCAATGACCTTTCGAAACTCGTCGAGACTCTGTCGATCGCCCGACGCTGCCACCGCACGATCAAGCAGAACTTTGTCGGAACGCTGGTGGTGGACAGCATCGGCGTTGGCTTGGCCGCTTTTGGATTTCTCAACCCACTGCTCGCCGCATTCATCCATGTTTCTTCTGAAATGACTTTCATTTTGAACTCGGCCAGGCTGCTTCCGCCCATGTCAGCGCCCAACAAACTTGTTCGAGGGCTTGTCTCCCATTCACCCACCGCCGCAGACTAGGAGGAAGAGGTCAATCCTGCCCCGGTGCCCGAGTTGTCTCATTTCAAATACCGATTCACGAGATCAATCAGTTCCTCGGTTGCTTCGGCCTGTTCCGTAGTTGGTTTTCGGCTAGGATCGACAACGTGGAAACGAACGTGACCCTCAAGCACTTCGGCCATAAGTCCGTTGATGGCGCCGCGGCAAGCGGCAATTGTCTGTAACACTCTCGAGCACTCTTGGTCACCTTCCAACGCCTTCTCAATCGCGCTGATCTGACCCTTGATTCTCCTGACGCGGTTCAGGAGTTTTTCTTTGTCCTTAGTGGTATGCGCCATCCTATTCACGCCCTCATGGTTCAATGATACTATCCCGGAGTACAGTAATTAAACGTTCTTGTGGGCGAAATCCGCAGTTCGCAAGTGTGCTCACTGTGGAACTGCTCAAGCGTCAAAGGGAAGATTGGGGTAGCATAAAGTATCCAGATGGTTGGCAAGCACAACGAGCGACTTAACCCCGCAAGGGTGTTAGCTCTTGCCTTGGCGGTCCTGTTCGTTCTGTTCGTTGGCCAAGCCCTAAGCCACTCGCACGCAAATGGACAGAGTGAAGCTGCTTGCCAGGTCTGCCAAGCGGCGCACATCGGCTCTGCTCCGAAAGCACTAGCCCCATCGCTGTTTAGTCCACTTCTCGCGATCGGGTACGTTCAGCCGTTTGTCGTAACGATTCACCAAGAGTTTTTCTTCCACGATTCTTCTTCCCGCGCTCCACCCACCACTTAATCCAGAAATACTACGTCTCCGGTTCTTGATCGCGCTGGCTCCATGAGTGAGGCGGCGCCACCGCCACATTCCAGGCGGCCACTCCAACAACAGCAAACACACATCACCCAACTTAGGGGTCGGAGGAGAAATTCAAATGGGTTTTAGAAGGCTCGTATTTTTCGCTATGAGTTTAGGTTTGCTGGTCTGCGCGACGTCCGGACGCGCACAGGTAGGAAATTCTGGATCGATTGAAGGAGTGGTGAAGGACCCTTCTGGCGCTGCCGTCGTCAACGTCACGGTGGAAATTAAGGACCCCGTCAGCGGGTATGATCGCACCACCACCACCTCGAACGAAGGTGCGTTTCGCTTTACCAACGTGCCGTTTAATGGATATCACCTGAGCGTCAATGCGAATGGATTTGCTCCTTTCGCACAGGACGTCGAGGTGCGTTCTATGGTGCCAACCAGGATCGAAGTCGACGTGAAGATAGTCACGAATGCTACTACCGTAACGGTCGAATCAGGCGGTGATCTTACGGAGAATGACCCAACATTCCATACAGATGTGGACCGGAACGATTTCGAGCGCCTGCCGCTGGAAAGCGCATCGTCCTCTGTGAGTTCACTAGTAACTCTGGTGACGCCGGGAGTTGCCGCCGATTCCAACGGGCTGTTCCATGGACTCGGTGACCATGCGGAAAACTCTTTCTCCGTTGACGGTCAACCGATCACGGACCAGCAGAGTAAGGTTTTTTCCAACCAAATCCCTTCCTCCTCAATCCAGTCTCTCGAAGTCATTTCTGGTGCACCGCCCGCCGAATTTGGCGATAAGACCAGCTTGGTGATTAAAGTGACGACGCGATCCGGACAGGGCGTGACCACTCCGCACGGGACAGTTACCGCTTCCTACGGTTCGTTTGGTTCCGTGAATGGAGCTTTCGATCTCGCCTACGGTGGTGCGAAGTGGGGAAACTTCATCGCGGTGGACGGGCTGAATACCGGACGATTTCTCGACCCGGAGGAATTTTCCGTAATACACGCCAAGGGCAACCTGGAAGATGTATTTGACAGGGTCGACTACCAGATCTCCGACAAAGACACGGTCCATCTCAATCTTGGTTTCTCGCGGTCTTGGTTTCAGACACCGAATTCCTACGACAATTTCAATGTTGGTGTCACGGGTCCCGACGGCAGCCTGGTTGGACCCACAGACCAGCGTTCAAAAATCCAGACGTATAACATCGCGCCGACTTGGACACGTCTGATCAACACAAACACGGTGTTCACCCTCGGCGGGTACGTCCGTCATGATGGCTATAACTACTACCCGAGCGAAAATCCATTCGCTGACCTCACTCCACTTCAGCAAGAGTCTGTCGCCCAGAATAGGACTCTCACCAACGCGGGGGCGATGACGTATGTCTCCTACGTCAAGGGTATTCACAACGTGAAAGCAGGCGCGACCTATCAGCAAACATTCCTGACCGAGAACGACAAGTTCGGAATCGTCGATCCCAACCTGATCCCATCGCTGGATCAGGTTGATTCGCAGGGTAACTCTATTCCCGGTTCCCCCTGCTTCGTGAACAACGTTGCCGTCGCTGCTCCCTGCACCACCCTGCTACCGTACGACCTGACGCGCAACGGAACCAACTATCTCTACCATGGTCACACCGACGTAAAGCAACTGGCCCTCTACATTCAGGACACCATCACCTATCGCAACTGGGCGTTCAACCTGGGCATTCGCGGAGATCTCTATAACGGGCTCGCAATCGCTCGTCAGGCCCAACCACGTCTTGGGGCGGCTTACAACTTCAAGCGCACGAACACCGTCTTGCGGGCATCCTACGCCCGTATCATGGAAACGCCGTTTAACGAGAACCTGGTTCTCTCCAGCGCCGGATGCAACGATGCGGTCGTGAATGCGATCATGGCCAGCATTCAGGGATATCCTTGCATCACTTCCCCTTTGAGACCTTCGTGGCGCAATGAATTTCACGCCGGCTTCCAGCAAGCGTTTGGGAAATACCTGGTAGTCGATGCCGAATACCTCTGGAAGTACACGCACTACGGCTACGACTTCAGTATTTTCGGGAGCACACCGATTACGTTTCCTGTCGAATGGCACAACTCCAAGATTCCTGGTTATGCCATCCGTGCCAGCGTTCCGGATTTTCATGGATTCACCGCATTGGTAGTTATGTCCAGCGTAGCGGCGCGTTTCTTCCAGCCGCAAGTGAGCGGAATTGGCGTTACGCCAGCGGGGCAGGGCGGAACCGGCGTGTTCCGTATCGACCACGACGAGAAGTTCAACCAGACGACCCACCTCCAATACCAACCTTGGAAGAATAGGCCATGGATTGGCTTCAACTGGCGGTATGACAGCGGCCTCGTGGCTGGTGCAGTTCCTTTTGGTGATGGAATCAACCCTGTAGATGTTTCTGGTCTAACTCCAGACCAGCAATTTCAGGCCGGACTTGCCTGCGGTGGCGTTTATGCCACGCCCACGACACCTATCAGT
>JBAVNY010000712.1:0-18293 GCA_049691535.1 Candidatus Acidiferrum sp. | reverse complement strand
GTGTAACCCAGAGCGCTGATAGAGCCCTTCATAGTGGAGCCTTCGAAGGTACCGGTGAAATTAGCTTCGGTGAGATTGCCTTCGAGGGAGAGGCTGATGGTGAAGTTGAACTTCGATTCGCTGACGTAGCCGGTGAAGATGTTTCCGGTACCGCGCTGGCCGGTAACGGTGCCGGTTAACGTGCCGTCGGAAGCCATGACCAGATCGGCGGTAGCTTCTTCAGCGCCTTCTGGGCTGGTAAAACTCAATTTCCATTTGCCGGTGAGATCGCCCTTGGGCGGCTCGGTGGGACGTAGAGGCTCGCGCACTTCGAATCTGCGTCCATCGACAAAAACCAGTTTGATTTTTGTTTTCTTGTCGAAGAGGTCGCCATCGGTGACCACCAAATTGGCGATTTTCCCTTTGTCAATTGAGCCCAAAATATCTGAGACGCCAAAAATTTCCGCAGGCGAAAGAGTTAGCGCGCGAAGAGCGGCATCTGGAGCCAGGCCGGCATCGATCGCCTTTTTCACGGCGGGGAGTAGATCTTTCGGCGCAGTGATGGCGCCTGAATAAAACGCGAACTTCACGCCGGCCTTTTCCAAGGCTGCGGGAGAGGAAGGAGCGCGGTCGCGGAAGCGCAAGACGCGTAGAGAGGGAGTAGCGTCGGGGTCGGCATCTTTTTCAGGTTCCGGCCACTTCAAGTCGACCAGCACGGGAAGTTTTTTGGCGGCAATTTCCGGAGCGACCTCGTAACTCATCTGTGCTCCATAAAGGACGGAGTTTAGTTTCCATTCGCCGGCAAGTTGCAGGACGCGACGAATCTGCAGCGTGGAATTTCCGGGAAGCAGGACCACAGCGTTTTTCTGCAGAGCCGAAGCGAGTGCGGCTTCGCTGCGATCGTACTTGGGACGTTCCATGCCGCGTGCATTCTTTTCGTAGTTCCCTGCTGCTTGCGTGCTCCAGTTCGTGTCCAGCCAAACTTGTCGAACGTAGGCGATGGCGCCCATTTGCGAGCCGGGAAAACTGCGGAATCCGCCAGCTGGAGTCAGCGAAACGGGGATCGCCACGGGCGCTTTGACGACCAGGTCGCCGGCGCGATCGCCTGCCAGATCCAGCACGGCGGCCTGACCGGGAAACATTCCAGTCTTCGGCGAAGAGATTGTGGTGGTGAAACCGGCGCCGCGCCAGGATTCGATGCGCGGATCGGCAGGATTCACTTCGTCGGCAGCGTTGCGCCAGGGTGTGGTGGCAGGACGATCTTCGGGGCCGCGCGATACGGGGGCGTGCGCGGTAGCGTCGGGGTTAGGCGAAGTGGATCCAGATGGCGGGGCCGGGGCCGCGGTAAGCGCAACATCGGTGAAGGAATCGAAGAGACCCGGATAAACGATGAGGCCTTTGCCATCGATCACCCACGCGTCAGCAGGAATTGAGATGTTGGTGCCGACGGCGGTGATAATCCCGCGACTGATGAGCACGGTGGCGTTTTCCATGGGCGGAGCGGAGACGGGAACGACCTTTGCACCGCGAATAGCAAAATCTCTGGGCTCGCCGGCTTGCGCACATGCTCGCGAGGCGATGAGAAAAATGGCAACCATTGCCACGAGCACAACAAATGCAAAGCGTTCCCGAACGCGAGGCAAATTCATGCGGCACTCCTGGTGAAACGTGCAAGGACCGGCGGCGCCGTTCCTGTAGGGTATTGAGGCTATTGGGAACGCGAGGCAACGTCAAGTTTATCGGATTAGGGTCTGGCCATGCAGATGTGCAAAGTACATTGCGGCTTAACAAAGACGCAGAAGTGATACGGCGAGATAATAGTTATCGGGTGAGAACAATCGTGGACGAAAGTGTGCAAAAGTTTGGAGTACCACAAGTTCTAGCAACACGTGAATTTGCCGAGCGAAGAAAAACGCAGCAATTTGTTCGTTTTTTTGATTTGTGACCGCAAATTTTCTTGACAGTAGAAGAGCGCGCAGTCAGAATTGCCGCTGCTCTATACCTGGACTGGTCCAATTCAGGTTATCGGTCCCAACTCTGCAAGGCAATTCCGCAAGGCCCAAGTTGCTGCAACTTCGTGTTACCCAGTCTGCCCGAAGGAGGGCGTAAGATGAAATCGCTCGAAAATAATATGCGCTTATACATGTTGGTTGTGCTCTTCCTATTTACGTGCGTGAGTATTCCCGCAGCGCATGCGCAGGTGACGCAGACACCGAGCAGCTTGTCTTTCGGAATTCCGACCGGGAGTTCACCGGCAGTGAGCGCGGCGCAGGCCGTGACGGTAAGCATTCCGGTCGACACGACGGTGACGTTCGGCACACCCACTATCAGCGGGGCGGGCTTTTCGATCTCGGGCAATGGATGCCAAGGGAGTATGACTGGGCCAACGACATGCAACGTGAGCGTAACGTTTGCTTCGATGCTGACCACGCTGCAGACGGGTTCGCTGTCGATTCAAGGCAGCGGCTTCGAACTGCCGGCGGTGCAGTTGAGCGGGGCATTCGGCGCGATAAAACTATTTACCGATACGCTGGTCGAACCGTCGAACGTAAGTGCAACACTTTCGAATCCATTTGTGTACGGAAATTCGTCGTTGAGCCTGAGCTGCCCGGCGCCGGCGGTCGGTAGCCCCGGCCCCAGCCCCATTACAGCCTTGCTGTCGTCGACGCCGGATGGCAGCGGATATGTGCTGGAAGACAACTACCTGTCGCTGGCGATTAACGGAGCGACAGTAAACGCGGGGAACCCGGCTGGAAACGTGTGCCGAGGAGGACCGGCGGACAACCTGAACGGGTTGCCGCTGAATGATTGTTTCTCGAGCACCTACCAGGGACCGGCGGGCGGAGGGAGCCTGAACGGGCAAAACCCAGATACATTCGCAAGCCCGAAGGGCACTCTGGGTAACGCCGGAGGCGTTACACCGATCGACATCAGCGGCTTTTTCAACTCGGGCAGTCTCCAGGCAAGCCTGACATTGTTGGATGGCGGCGGCTGGGTGGCGGGCGCGTCGTTGTTCCTGGTGACGAATTGCACGGTGGCCGGCGTGGCACCGGGAAGTACGGTTGTGAACAATCCGATCAATACCGCCGATGCGTCAACACTGACGCAAACTGCGGCGTTCGATAGCACCGCGGGACAAAACATTTCGCTGACGACCAGTTATGCAGCAGGCGTTTCCGCCGGCACGGTGACCATTCCGAACGGGACGACGCAGCGCACGGTAGACATCGGCATTCCGCAACAATTGTTCTCCCAACTGGTTTCCAACACTTCGGCGGCGCCATCGGTATGCTTGCGCTTGAGCGGTGAACTGGACTCGTTTGGCAATGCCATGTGCAAGGGATTTCTGGTGCAGTGCTCGCTGAATGGCGGGCCCTATTCAGGAGACAATTGTGTGCCGACGAACAGCACGGTGCGCAATCTGTTTGACTCGGCGAAATTCGCTTCGCCCGATGCACCGAACGACGGCACCAACTACCTGGGAACAAAGGCTTGCCAGTACTTCTTGGGGAACAGCGGCGCGTGCGCGTCCACGATCTTGGCGGGGAACACATCCACGCTGATCGGCCCCGGCATTCTGCTGGGCAGCGACAACTGGACTTGCGCGCCAGGGCAGGAGTCCAGCAGCTGCACACCACAAGTTGCCAATACGACCACACCGACGAGCACGGCGACCTACAGCAGCGCAAATTGTGTGTTGACCGGCGGCCTCACGGGTGACCTCTGTCCGTTGGATACGCTGACCTATTTCGCCGGCGAGTCCGACCCGACGCATGGCAGCACGACAACCGGCAAGAACTCCGTGTTCATCCCGGTTGTCAACATGCCGCTGCCATTCACCGTGGCCAGCGTGACCAACGCAAACGCGAGTGGCTGGGTGAATACGGCAACGGCAAGCGCGTCTTTCCAATCGTACGCAGCCAACTATCCAAATCCGGCGCCGGCGGCGGGCATACCGGCGTTGAACGGTTTTGCGCCAGCACCACCCTATAGCGTGACGTATGGCGTTTCTCCGGCAAGTTCGCCGCTTCCCGATTCGACGTATCCAGTACCCGGAGACATATCGAAATTCAACACAAATGCCAATGGGAACTTTGGCACACCGTTGTGTATGCCAGGAACTCCGGCAGTGTCCCCGATCTTCAACGACAGCTTCATGCCTGGTGAGGGCATATACAACTTGCACTATTTCACGACGGACTGCGCGTTGACGGAAGAACTGCTGTTCAATCCGACGGGGGCGCAGTTGACTGATCCCGCGGCGAACTGGGCGTCGTTCCGAGCCATAGCGTTCGGCATCGATACAACGCCGCCGCAGGTGACATGCAAATCGCCGGCGACCAACGTTTGGTACCACACCAATCAGTCGGTAAATTGCACGGTAACCGATCAGGACTACGTAGCGGGGACATCGGGATCGGGCTTCCCCCCGATTGTGAGCGGCATTCAAGGCAGCCAGAGCGAAAACCTGATCGTGTCGACTAACGTGGCGCCCGGAACTTCGAATCCGGCCGCCCCCACCACACCGACGCAAGCGTGCGATCTCGCCGGGAACTGCGTTAACATCCCGGCCGGACCGTTCATGATCGACATGGTGGCTCCCACGATCACAGGACCAACACTGAGCCCCGCGGCGGGTGGAAATATCTATTATGTCGGCGGACCGGCGGTGACCGTCACGTATACGTGCTCGGACGGGCCGACTCCGCCGAATTCCGGCATCGCCACCTGCACTGGCCCACTTCCGAGCGGAAGCGCCATTGACACTTCTGGAGCGGCAGTGGGAGCGCACGTGTTTACCGTGACCACGACCGACAACGCCGGCAATCAGAGTCAAACTAGCGTGAACTACACCGTGGCCTATTCGTCGGCCGATCTAGCGATCGCCGCTGCGAATCTGACAGAAGCCGAGACTGGGCAAAAACTCGTGTACGGCTTCATTGCCAGCGACCTCGGGCCCAACGCTGGTCTTGGCGTGCAGATTACCGATACTCTGCCCGCAGGACTGACTTTTGTCAGCGCGTCGTTCACTAACGGAGTCACCGGTGGTAACTGCAGCAACGTTGGCGGGACCGTGACCTGCACGATTGGCAGCGCCCCTGTGCTACCTGCGAAGGGCAGCACTTATATCGGACAGATCACCGCGAAGGTAACCGCAAAGACCGGAACAGTGATCACCAACACGATCAGCATCAGCGGACTGAATCCGGATCCGAAACCGGGGAACAATTCGTCCACGGTTAAGGTGAAGGTAACCAACTAGAGTAAAAAGAAACCTTCCGTTCATTTCGAAGAAAGTGAACTCCGGTCAGTGCAAGCTGGCCGGAGTTTTGTTTTGCGGCAAGGATTTAAAACGGGATGGCAACATCTCACAGAAGGGATGATTGCTTTCGTTGAAGAGAAGTTACTTCGAAGCGACGACGGACTGAGCAGCTTGGTTGTACATCTCGCGAAGATCTGGACGGTCGAGCAAATGCTCGGCTTGGGGCTCTTGCTTGATGTTATCGAGCAGGGATCGCGCTTGCTGGAAATGGGTTGCGGCTTCGGAGGTGGACCCACTGAGCGTGAGGGCTTCACCGAGGAAATAGTGAATCTGCGCAGTTTGGAAACGCAAACCGAGCCGTTCACTGCGCGTCAGCGCATTTTGCAACTCTTTCCGCGCCTCCGCATAGTCTTTGGTCTTCAGCAAGGCTTCGCCCAAGCTGACCGAGGCACGAACCGACAGCGCCTTGAGGTGCAAGGAGTCCGCGTCCTTACCGTCAGCGCGTAGATCCGAAATAACGGAAGCCGCGCGGCCCTCGGCGATGCTCAAACGCGCCAAGTTCAGTTTTGCGACCAGGGCCTTTTCCCGATCCTTGCTTTTGCTTGCGTAGCTGAGCGCCTGCGTATAGGCCGTGCGCGCAGTCTTCAAGTCGCCACGATAAAACGCAACTTGACCCTGCGCGATGTACAACTCGCTGTTGGCCGCATCGTTCTTTAATTCGTGCGCGATGTTCTGGGACTCTTCCAGGAGATTCCCGGTTTCGGCGCCGCGCCCGACCACAGCCAGGGTATCTGCCAAATTGGTCAGCGCGTTAATCATTTCGATGCTGTAATTATTTGCCGTGCGGTAGCCCTTCACGGAATCCTGCATCGCGCTTACCGCGGGCCCGAGCCGCCCCTGCGAGAGCAGTACTTTGCCGATAGATCCGGAAATTCCTGCAGCGGTAGCGGTGTCATTAGCCTTGCGAGCCACGTCGAGAGCATTCATTAGATTACTGAGTGCTTTATCGTATTCGCCAATGGTCGAATACACCTCGCCGAGCGAGCTCAGCGTTTCGGCGAGATAGCCCGGCTGATTCAGCTTCTTGCGCAGTTCCAAAGACTGCTGAAAATAGATTAGAGCGTTGTCGGTATCGCCCTTGGCGAAATAGGCGTCACCGATATTGTTCAGACACACGGACTGGTAATTCTCATCGTTGGCGTCACGCTGAACCTGAAGCGCCTCCTTGAAATCCTGAAGCGCTTTGTCGTAATCGCCGCGCGTCTGATACAGAACACCGCGGTTGATGAGAATGTCTCCGTAATCCTTCTTCATCCCGATGTCGTTCAAGATTTTGAGCGACTGATCATAGCTGGTCATGGCCGCGTCGGGCTTTCCCAGTGTGATCTGGACCTGGGCGAGCTCCGAGAGGTTGTTAGCCTCCAGCCGCTTCAGCCCGAGCTGTTTGCTGATTTGCATGGAGTCCAGGTAACTCTTCATGGCCTCTTGCGGCTTGTTCATTTGCCGATAGGAAATTCCCAGAGCTTGAAGGATAAGTGCCTTTTGTTCGAGATTGTCGGTTTGAATGGCCTGACTGAGAGCCTTGTTCAGCGGATCGAGTGCGCCTTGCGGATTGTCTTGCTGAAACTCCACGACTCCCATCTGCCACAGCGCGCGAATGTTTCTGGGATCGGCATTAAGAATTTTGGTGAACTGCGCGCGCGCTTTGTCATACAGCCCATCGTCAGAGTACAGGCTTCCCAACGAATATTGCACGTCTTCATTGTTCGGCAGAATTTTGGCTAGGTTCTCGTAGGCTTCCGAGGCTTGCTTGTCGTTCTTGATGACACGCGCGTGGATGGCTTCGATGAAGTACTTTTCGCCCTGCGAAGCGGATTGGCTCAGGTCTAAGGCTTTGCGCGAAGAAGTTTCCGCATTTCCGTCGTAGCCCAGAGCCGAATCCGCTTCGGCTAGGCGCGCGTACGCCAAGGCGAAGTTGGGATCTTCGCGGACCGCTGACTCGAGTTCCTTGACCGCATCGAGATTTCGTCCGTCACGAAGGAATTGCACGCCCTGAGTGTAGTTGCGCAGAGCAGTGGCCGATTGTGAGGAGGGCTGGAACGAACTGGCCTTCAGTTCTTTCAGCACGTCGGAAGAAACCGCCAGGTTCTGGCGAATCTGTTCGGCAAGTTGGTTCACCGTTTTGGCGATATCTTTTTCGCTGGGGGCGTCGATGGACAGCGGCACCGCAGGACGATTGTGCTTTAGGTCCTGCAAGGTACCATCGATGTGAATTTTCCCGTTCATGGGGGTGTATTTGCCCCAAAACACGGTGGTGGCGTGGCTGGAATCGGCAATGTGCCTGATCAGCGTGGAATCGAGGGAAGTTTCCGGCGTGACACGCAAATCGGCAAGCACCTGGCGCAGCGCGTCGGGCGATACGGTTACGACTTTGGCCGATTGCCCGACGGCGGTGCCGAGCATGTCGGCAAGCGAGGGGCCAAGCCAGTCGAGCGATTCGTCGCTCGAAGCATTGCGGAACGGCAAAATGGCGAGCGAAACGTCAGGGACCTTGGCGGTTACACCCACAGTGGCACCGGTACCGGTTGTTGAAGTGGATTTGTTGTGCACCACGATCCACCCGGCTGACACGATGATGATGACAAGCGTACCAGCGCCGACCCATTTCCATGGAATGCCAGGCTTTGCCGGCGCCACGATAGTGGTTGAGGGCGCTATGGACGCCATTACAGGCCGGGCGCCTTGGAAGGCGTCCAGGTCGCTGAGCATTTCCTGAACACTTTGGTAGCGCTGCGTGAGATCGCGTTCCAGACATTTGCTGACGATGTCGCTGAGACCCTTGGGAACAGTTGCGTCCAATTCGGCCGCCGGGATGGCGCGCTCCTGATTGCGGCGCAGCAGACTGGCCATCGCGGTGTCTGCTTTGTACGGCGTGTTTCCGGTGAGCAGTTCGTAGAAAATCAGACCGACAGCAAAAATGTCGGAGCGAGCATCGAGGGTTTTGCCCATCGACTGTTCCGGGGACATGTATTCGATAGTACCCAGCAACGCGCCGGTCTGCGTCATGCCTTCAGAGGCCATGGAGCGAGCCAGGCCAAAATCCATGACGAGGATGCGACCCGTTTTTGCGTCCTGCATGATGTTCTGAGGCTTGAGGTCGCGGTGGATGATGCCCGCGGTGTGAGCGGCATCGAGCGCCAAGCAAACTTGACGAATAATTTCGACGGCGCGATCGGTGGAAAGTTTTCCGTTGTCGATGAGGATGCGTCGCAGGTCGGAACCTTCGACAAATTCCATGGTGATGAACTTCACACCATCGGCTTCGGACATATCGTAAATACGAATCACATTTTTGTGCGTGACTTGATGCGCGGTGAGCAGTTCTTGCTTGAAGCGCGCAAGTATCGCAGGATTCGCGGCGAGTTCGGGACGAATCAGCTTCAGCGCGACGGTACGTTCGACGTCGCGATCAAGCGCTTTGTAAACGGCGCCCATGCCGCCTTCGCCAAGAAGCAACAAAATCTCGTAGCGGCCACCGATGACGTCTCCGGGCTGCAGCACCGTCTCGCGTATGAACATGCCGGAATGAACTTGCCGGCCGGTGGGAACGGAAGTGTGCTCATCGATGTAAGTAGCATCGCCACCGGCCACGCGCGTGTTGGGCTTTACGGGCAACTTCGGCGGAGGAAGGTGATCAGCGAGAGTGGCGCCGTCTAATTCTCCAGGAGGCACATTGCTGGACGAGCTGTCGCCCTTGGCGGGCACACCTACACCTTGCGGCCCCGGGGAGCCAGCGCCTTCGCGGCCCTTCTTCGATTTTGGGTCGTCCATACGAAAAGTCGCTTACCGGTGTTTCGGGGGTAGTGAAAAGCTACACCCGTAGCCGGGCGGTGACAATGGGTAAGTATATAGTTTTCAGGCTCGGGGCGCAGCCTTTTCAATGTAAAGGTTCGGAGACCCAGCGGAGCATGGGCACTAAGCGGTCAGAGGCCTTCTAGCCCCGCCTGTATGGCAATTCTTAGCCTCATTTGTTTGTCGGTGGTCAACGTATTCTGCTGCAAGCAACCCCGACCCTCGGGACCTGCTAGCCGGTTAGGGAATCTTCTTTTTGCCCAGCAAGCCGCCCAACTGATTGATGGTGTCGGCCGGATTGCCCTTGGTCAAACCGTTGGTGAGGCCATTGACGTTGTTCATAGCGCCACCAGCACAACCGAGTTGCGACTTGAGCAGTCCGGCGGCCAGGCCTCCCGTGTCGGGAACGAACTTAGGATTCGCCGTGGTGCCCTCAATGCGGAAAGGAACTTTCGTTCCGCCGCTATCCTTGCAGGCGTTGGAGCCGCTGGTTCCGGTCAGCTTGGCGACCTGCGAGCCGGCAGAAAGATCGCCGGCAACACCGTGCATGAGCGTTGCGACCATATTGAAGTCCATATTGTTTTTTGCATCTAGCGTGCCGGCACCGACGAGCGTGCCCAAGTCAGGCAGCACCGCGTTGAAATTGTCGGCTTTCAGGCCGGTGGGCGCCATGTGGATGTTGGTGGTCATCTTTTCAATCTTCAGATCCTTACTGGATTTCAGGCCAGTCAACGCGGAGATGGCGCCCATTTTCGAACCCAAGTCGAAGCCTGCGAGCGTGGCGTTGAACAGTCCAATGTTGCCGTCAGTGACCAGGCGGTTGGTAGGACCGAGGATGTGCAGATTCGTCGATAAAGTGCCGCTGCTGAGGGTCGCGCCTTGTGGCAAGTTCACGGCGATAGCCGGCAGAAAGCCTTCGAGATCTTTTGCAGGCATGCTGTCGCCCACAATTTTGAGGTCAACAACAAAATTGTCACCTTCCGATTTGTAGGTGCCGTTGAGCTTCGATGCGGCGTTGCCAATCTTCAGCGTGGAGGGATTCAGGACGCCGGTGCCCTTGGGCAAATTGTATTTGGTGTCGAAGTCAATCGTTGCCGGAACCGTTGCAGGAGATCCGCCAGCGATTAGCAGCGCCCTGGACAGTTTGAGTTGACCCTTGGTGGCCATCTCGCCATTGCTGCTGACCAGGTTGGCATCCATGTCGGCGCTTCCACCAAGTCCGAGCGAAGGATCAAGCAGTCCAGTTGAAGCGAGATTCATACCGCTGATATTTAGCTTGACGTCTTGCGGGGTGAGCGAAGCGTCGGTTTCGTCGACAGGGCCAATCTTGCCGTCAATCTTCATCGAGCCGCCACCGGGCAGGCCTATAGAAAGAGTCAGCGGAAAATTGTTCTTGGTAGAAACGTCGCTGGCAGTGAGGTTCACGTTGGTATATACGCTGCGCTTCTGCGAGTTGGTGTTGCCGAGCGTGATCTGCCCGTCTTTCAATTCCAGTTTGCCGACCGAGACCGCTTCGGTCGCACTGTTGCTGCTGGTGCTCGAACTAGGGCTGGTGGGAGCTGATTTTGCGGCTGAACCGCCAATCGAGGAGAAATTCCATTTGCCGCTGGGATCTTTGAGCATCATCACTTGGGGATTGTCGATGGTGATACCGGTTACATTGACCTGCTTCGAGAAGATAAGTGGAATCATCTCGACGCCGACCCTGACGCTTTTCGCGGTAAGGAACGGACTGGAACTAAATTTTGGATCGTCACTGATGGAGAGATTGTCGACGCCCAGCGAGCCGGTTATCAGCGACAGGCTCAAATTGCCAAGTTGCACTTGGCGGCCGAGCGCGGCGGAAGCTTTGGATTCAATGGTGGGTTTAAAACTGTTTACAGGAATGACGAAAGGCAGGATGAGCAAGATGACGACCACGACGACGACAACGATGCCGATCCATTTAAGAGCTTTCATGTGAGTGAACCTCCAGCGAGATGGGCGTAGGCGGGCGCCGTTTTCGAGTGGGCGGATGATACACCGCGCGAGAGCGAAATGCGACGGGCGCGTCGCAGGTTTCGCTTGGCCGCCCGGAGTCATATTACAATGAAACGCAGTGCGGCTGTAGCTTAGATGGATCGGGCTACAGTTCCTAAACGCAGCTGATAAATCCTTGAGCGTTTCAATCGTTAGAAAGGCGTCTCCACCTTCATTCACGCTATCTGCTTCATTGGGGTTGGCATGCTTCGTTGCTAGCGGGCAACTTTGTGTACAGTGGGTAAAATGGTGGGGCTGGGGAGGCTTGAACTCCCGACCTACGGTTTAGGAAACCGACGCTCTATCCATCTGAGCTACAGCCCCGCAGCACTCAGATTATCACAGACAAAATCTCCCTTCTAAGTTTAGAATTCAGGGTACGCCCGTCTGTACCTACCCTTTCGTTCCAAGCCCGAAAGGAACGCCGAGACATTTTCAGATGACGTGGTGCGCAGGCCCCCCAGAAAGTCCTGAACTCCCGCGAGGGAAGGTCTCTAGTCTTTAGGAAATGGTGGACAGCCGGGGAATTCAGCAAGGGCCGTGTTGCCGATGTATTGCAAATCGTCGATGCCAATTTTGCTGGTGTAAAAAGCGTCCGTGGTCATGTGGCGCAACACTCCAAAGAAGCGGACGCCTTGGCTAAGTGATGGATCGGCCTTGGCATTTTTTTTGAAAGCGATGAGATCGAGCGCTTCTTTGCGTTGCGGCGGCTGGCATTGCAGGAAGGTCTGCGAGTAGCGATCGGTACAGAAATTGTCGAGCCACATCAACCCGCCACCTAAAAGAAGTTGGTACTCTTCGTTCTCGCTGGAAAGCAGGTCGATGAATTCTGGCGCGCCCGCTTCGATGGCGCCGGCTGACTTAGTATCTTTGGGAATAATCATGTCGCAGAGCGCGGTGAGTGTTTGGTATTCCGCGGCGGGGAAAAATTTAGGGGTGTACTTCCCTGCTGGTGAGGCGGCTTTTTCCTGATGGACCATCTGGTGAGCGAGTTCCGCGGCTTCGATCGGAATGATATTAAGAACAGAGCCGCCTAGCGCTCCGACTGTCAGGTTCCGCAAAACATCACGTCGTGAAATGCGAGACATTTGCCGCTCCTTATTTGATTTGGCTATAAGCTGCCTTGCCGCGCCTGCTCAAGAAGATAATCGGAGGCGCGCCAAGAGAGCGCCATGATGGTCAGCGTCGGATTTTTGTCGGGATTGGTGACCAGCGGCGCGCCATCGGTGACAAAAAGATTTTTCACGTCGTGCGCCTGGCAATAACCGTTTAAGACGGATGTTTTGGGATCAGCACCCATGCGCGCAACGCCGACTTCGTGAATGATTTTTCCGCCGGGCTCGATGCCGAACGCGCGGGGGCCATCGATGTTGGTGCGCGTTTTATATTCGCCGCCCATGGCTTCGACGATGGATTTGAAGGTGTCTTGCATGTCTTTTGCCTGGCGGATTTCGTAATCGCTCCACTTGAAATGAAAACGAAGAACGGGAATGCCCCAGCGATCGACGACGTAGGGATCAATTTCGCAAAACGTATCGGCGTTAGGCACCATTTCGCCACGGCCCGCGAAACCAACGGCCGTGCCATAGCGGCTCCGGCAAGCATCTTTCAGACTTGCGCCGTAACCTTCGACCTCATCGCAAACTTCATAGAACATTCCGGCTGACGGCATGTGGCGGCCGCCACCGATTTCAATGTGATAGCCACGCGGAAAATCGTTTTTGCGGTCGTACTTCCACCAAGGCATGTACATGTGCATGCCGCCGGTTCCATCGTGATTGTGCGGCGGCATCTTGGCCATTTCCGGCACGTAGCCCCAGCCGCTGCTGCCAACCGAATCCATGAGATTGCGTCCAACTTGCCCGGAGGAATTCGCCAGGCCGTCGGGGAACAATTTAGATTTCGAGTTGAGAAGCAGTCGCGCGGACTCGCAAGCGCTGGCGGCAACGACGACGGCGCGGGCGTTCACCTGTTCGACGGAGAGCGTAGCTTTATCGATGTACGAGACGCCGGCGGCTTTGCCATCCGGTCCAACGAGAATTTCGCGGGCCATGGCGCCGGTAATCATGGTGAGCTTCCCAGTTTTCATTGCCGGCGGAATCAGCACCTGGCTGGAACTGAAATTGGAATTCACGGTGCAGCCGCGACCACATTGCCCGCAATAGTGGCAAGGCGGACGACCGTTGAGCGGCTTGGTGAGAATGGCCAGGCGCGAAGGAATGCAACTGATATTCAGTTTGTCGCAAGCTTTCTTGATCAAGATTTCGTTGCAACGCGGCTTGGGAGGAGGAAGGAAAACGCCGTCGGGCGCGCTGGGAATATTTTCCTTGGTGCCGAAGACGCCGATGTACGCTTCGACCTTGTCGTAGTAAGGAGAAACGTCGTCGTAAGAAATGGGCCAGTCGTCGCCAAGGCCATCGCGCGTTTTCGATTTGAAATCGATGGGAGAAAAACGAAGCGCGATGCGTCCCCAGTGATTGGTGCGGCCGCCCACGATGCGGGAACGGAACCAGCGAAAATCGGTGCCGGCGGCGGAGGTGTACGGTTCGTCTTCAATTTTCCAAGCGCCGTTGGGAGCGAGGAATTCTCCAAAGTTCTCGGAAGCTTTGCCGCCAACGCCGACCCCACGATGCGGAAATTCGTAGGGCCACGCCAGCATTTTATAATCTTTTTCCGGATTGAGAGGAGGGCCGGCTTCGAGAAGCGCGACGGTCAGGCCGCCTTCCGTGAGGACTTTTGCGGCCATGCCTCCGCCGGCGCCGGAGCCAATCACGCAGACGTCGTAGGACTTGGGTGTACGCCGGACTTGAGCCATCGAGCGAGCCTCTCTACAGTTCGTTCTTTTTCATTTGCGATACGGCGTAGGCGCAGGCCCGCGCGGTCAGCGCCATGTACGTCAAGGATGGATTGACGCAGGACGATGAGACCATGCAACCGCCGTCGGTGAGGAAAAGATTTTTCACGTCGTGCGCTTGATTATACGCATTGAGGACGGACGTTTTTGGATCGCGGCCCATGCGAGCGCTGCCCATCTCGTGAATGGCTAATCCGGGCGGCGTGATATCCGCCCATACGGTGATATCGCGCGCGCCAGCGGAAGCGAGCATTTCGGCGGCCTGTGCGGAGATATCGCGCGACATCGCCAATTCGTTTTCGCTCCAGGCGCAATGGATTTTAATAGTGGGAATACCCCAGGCGTCGAGCTTGTCTTTCTCAATCTCGATGTAATTGTCGTGGCTCGGCAGACACTCGCCGAAACCCGCGAGACGCATACGCCAGGGGCCGGGTGCGCTTAATTGCTTCTTGAAGTCGGCACCGAATCCCGCGATGTGCAAGCCGCGGTTCCATCCTTCACGGCTGCCGCCACCCTGATAACCGTACCCACGCACAAAATCCTTCTGCTTTGTTTTGATATTGCGATAGCGCGGAACGTAAATCCCGTTGGGGCGATTGCCAAAGGGGATTTTGTCTGCGTGACCTGGCATAACCCCGCTGGCACCGGCGCCCATGTGATGATCCATCACGTTGTGGCCCAGTTCGCCGCTGCTGTTGGCGAGCCCGCTGGGAAATTCCGGAGTGGCGGAATTTAGCAGGATGCGGGCGGATTCAAGTGTGGAAGCGCAGAGAAAAACGATGCGACCTTTAAATTCCAGCGGAGCTTTGGTCTGGGCGTCGATGACACGGATGCCGGTGACGCGCCGCGAGGCAGGATCGAAGATCAGGCTGTGCACCACGCTGTATGGGCGAATCGCAAGCCGGCCAGTTTTCTGCGCGGCGGGGAGCGTGGAACTCAGGCTGCTGAAATAGGAATCGGTGATGCATCCGCGATGACAGACGCCGCAGTAATGACAGGGGGCGCGACCTCTGTGCGGCCGGGTGAGAATGGCGCAACGGCCGATGGTGAGAATGCGGTCATCGTAATGTTTCGCGAGCGCGGCGCGCAGATCCTGCTCCACGCAGGTCATTTCCATGGCGGGAAGAAACTTACTGTCGGGAAGTTGCGGAAGACCTTCCGCCTGGCCGCTGATGCCGGCGAACTCTTCCACGTAGTCATACCAAGGCGCGATGTCTTGATAACGAATGGGCCAGTCGACGGCGATGCCTTCGCGCAGATTGGCTTCAAAATCGAGATCGCTCCAGCGATAGGTCTGGCGCCCCCAGGTAATGGATTTGCCGCCGACCTGGCGTCCACGAATCCACGAGAATTTAGTTCCGGTCGCATTGGAGTACGGGTTCTCGAAATCGTTGACGAAGAATTTATTGGAGTATTCGTCGCAGGCATAATAGCACTCGCGTTGGATGTACTGCGTGGCTTCGCGTTTGGCGCGATCGTCCCAGCCGCGATATTTGAGTTCCCAGACCGGAACGTGTTCGACGTAATCCTGTTCAGGGAGGATGGTGCGGCCTGCTTCGAGAACAAGCACGTTGAGGCCTTTTTCGGTGAGTTCTTTGGCGGCCCAGCCGCCGGTGATGCCGGAACCAACGATGAGCGCGTCGTAGGTATTTTTTGGCATGAGTCCCTATGCTTCCTTTTCCGGCGTGACAGGCACGCAACCGTGTTGAGCGCCAGGGATGATTTCCAGCTTTAATTCCTGAGTGAAGCCGATTTCGGAAGTGTAGTAGCCATGAATGGTCATTCTTTTGAAGACGCGAAAGAATTCTCCTCGTAGTTCGGAGTCGCGCCGCTCGCGCGGGACCGGCTCGCGTGGATCCGAACGGTGCCAGTCGACGGCGTCGTCGAGAGAGCGGAGGAGAGCAGTTTGTTGCGCGGGGGTGACCTGCAGAAAAGTTTTGCCAAAGAGGGTGGAACTCTGGGCGTCGACATCGTCTAAACCTTTGAGAAATTCGGTGCGCTCTTGCGGAGTGGCCCAATCGGTGAGAATGACGTCCATGAATTCGTTGACGCGGGCACCTTTTGCACCGGGCGTATCGGTCGCGGGAATAGTCAGGTCGATCATGGCGATTACCATGTCGTTCTGATGTGCGCTGAACGTTCGAATCTTATACTCGGCGGATGGCTGGGCCTGGCGGAGCAGCGTGAGGAAGTCCGGCGTTAGTACCGGCGCGACGGCGGCAGCGGAAAGCAGTCGAAAAAGTTCACGACGATGCATAGGTATCCTCCTCGGCGGCAGCGAGACTTGCGGCCCGCGCGCGGCCTTCGTTGGCGTATTTTTCGGCGAATTCTCGAGCGGCGCGCAGCGATGTGACGACATCACCGGTGGGAATGAATTCCATCGCTACATAGCGGGGATAGCCAAGCTGGCCCAGCTTTCGAAAAATGGCGGCGTAATTAATTTCGCCGGTACCCGGTTCGTGGCGGCCGGGAACGTCGGCGATGTGGACGAGGCCAGTCAGATCAAGATTCTTTTCGAGTTTGGAGATCAGATTTCCCTCGGCGATTTGTTCGTGGAAAAAGTCGTACAGGAAACGAACGTGCGGATTGCCGACTTCGCGAATGACCTGGAAGCCTTCGGCGACGGAGGTCAGGAAATATTTAGGATTTTCTTCGGGATCGATATTCTCGAGCAGTAACTCAACTTTTTGAGGCGCGACAAGATCTGCGGCAAGTTTCAAGGCTTCCACGCAGTTGGCGTGCATTTTTTCGCGACTTAAGCCGGGCACTAGATTGCCCGTGAGCAGGATTAGGCGGGAACATTCCAGCTCGGCGAGGACGGGAAGCTTGGCGCGAATTTCGGCGAGAAAAGCATCGCGCTGCGCCGGATCGCACAAACTGGCATGGATACCGCTGCAGGCGTCCACCACGATGCCAAGCTGGTGAAACTGTTTACGAGCGGTGGCGAAATCATCTTTGCCCCAATCTTTGTATTCTTCGACGAGTTCGACGGCGTGATAGCCAGCTTCCGAGACTTTGCCAATACGCTGTTCGAACGGAAGTTTGGGTTCAACGGTCCAAAGCATCACAGAAAAAGGAAAGGGCTTGGCGCTCGCATTCCCGGCCAGATTGATCCTGACGGAAGACGGAAGCGGCGTCGCGTTGACGCCGGCAGCACTACCGCCCACGATTGCGGCAGCAGTGCTGGCAACGAATTCGCGACGATTCATTTCAAGCTCCAAGGAGTTCGTTGCGGACATTCTTCAGCACGTACGCGGCACGTTCGACGCCAACTTCTCCAGTAAGAATTGGATCCTCGTTTTCGATGCTAAGGATGCCTTCATATCCGATGTCCATGTAAGCCTGCAGGATGGCTTTCCAGGTGGAGGCGCTGTGGCCGTAGCCAACCGCGCGGAAAATGTCGGAGGCATCTTCGACTTCGTCTTTGGTGAATGCGAAATTCAGGACCCCGTACTTGGCCACTTTCTCGGGAAAGAGCACGGTGTCTTTCATGTGAGCGTGATAAATCGCGCCTTGCTTGCCGAGGAAATGGATGACTTCGACCGGATCGCAACCTTGCCAAAAAAGATGGCTCAGGTCGCAATTGGCGCCGATTTCTTCGCCAACGGCTTCGCGGAGTTGCAGCAGAGTGCGCGGATTGTAAACCACAAAGTTGGGATGCATTTCGAAAGCGATGCGGTGAATGCCATGATCGCGTGCGAATTTGGCGGTGTTTTTCCAGTACGGAATAACTTTTTCTTTCCATTGCCAGGCCAGCATGTCGCGGAATTCGGTTGGCCAGCGATACGTGATCCAGTTGGGCTGGGTGTCGTTTGGTGTGCCTGCAGGACAGCCGGCGAATCCGACGATCACCTTGATGCCGAGGCGTTCGGCGAGAAGCACAGTGTTGCGGAAGGCCTTATCGTCTTTCGCGGCGTGCGCGGCATCGGGGTGCAGCGGATTGCCGTGACAACTTAGCGTGGCGACGTGAATGCCGCGGTCTTCAAATTTTTTCTGCCACGCCTTAGCCTTGGCGGGATCGGCTAAAAGTTCTTCGACGGGGCAATGACGATCTCCAGGATAGCCACCGGTACCGATTTCCATGGCTTCGAAACCGAGTGCGCTAACTTTATCGAGCATGGCGTCGAGAGAAAGATCTTCGTAGACAGGATCGAAAACGCCGATGGGAATCTTGCGCTTTGGAGGCTTCGACTGTGCAGCTTGTCCGGAATGCGAGACGGCAGAGGATGACGAGTGGCCGTGAGCGGAAGCCGAAGCACCGGCGGGCAAAGAGACGGCGAGCAGCCCGGTGCCACTTGCTGCGAGGAATCTTCTGCGGTCCAGGGA
>JBAVNY010000711.1:0-1617 GCA_049691535.1 Candidatus Acidiferrum sp. | reverse complement strand
TGTCGAATTCGCAGCCGCGCTGCCGGCCAAACTCAAAATCCAGGGTTCACGCCAGAAAATTGTTCTCCGGGAACTGATGAAGGATAAGTTGCCTCCATCGATCCTCAATCGTGCAAAAATCGGCTTTGATATTCCGGCGCATGAATGGCTGCGCGGCCCGCTTCGTGGCTTGCTTGAAGACTCTTTGCAATTTGGCCTCTCGGAGTACGGCCAACTTTTCAATCGCGAAGGGATTGAATCTTTGAAAAAGCGCCACCTGAATAGAGAAATCAATGTTGGATATCACCTTTGGGGTTTGCTTATTTTGTTTCTGTGGATGAAAAAGTGGCAGGTCCAGTTGCCCGGCTGCCTAAGTTGAAATGAATAAGCTCGTCCAGCAGCGGTGGTTTTTTCCTCTACTCGTACTTCTTTTTGCTTCCGCGGTTTACATTGGCTGCGCCGTATCCCCGCCTTCTCTCATGGACGATGTCGACGCCGTGCAGGCGCAGATTGCCAAAACCATGCTGACTACTGGCGATTGGGTCACCGCGCGTTTGGACGGCGTACTGTACCTGGAAAAAGCTCCACTGATTTACTGGCTGATCGCGATCTTTTATAAGATTTTCGGCGTCTCCGACTGGGTCGCGCGGCTTCCCGTTGCATTCGCCTCGATCGGCTTGGCGCTGCTTTCCGCGGCATTTGGTACATGGGCTTTCGGAAAACGCGCGGGCTTCTATGCAGGCTTGTGTGTGTCTACTTGCATTGGGTTATTCCTGTTCACGCGCATCCAGATTCCCGACGTGATGCTTACGTTCACGATCACGCTGGCGATGTGGGCCTTCTTGCGCGCCCTGGATGAAGAGGAAAAGCATCCGCGGCTTTGGGCGGCAATCTTGGCAACCAGTTTGGGCACCGGTCTGCTCCTGAAAAGCCTGGTCGGAATCGTCTTCCCGATTGCGGCGGCGGTCATCTATCTTTTTGTCACCAAGCAATTGTTTTTGCGGAGAACCTGGCAACGACTGCACCCCTTCACCGGTTCACTGATCATCCTTGTCGTCGCCGTCCCCTGGCACGTTTTGGCAACGCTCCGCAATCCTCCCTATTTTGCATGGACTCTGAAAAGCGGCCCCGGTCTCTATCACGGATTCCTCTGGTTTTATTTCATCAACGAACAGCTACTGCGTTTTCTCAACTTGCGGTATCCGCGCGACTACAACACTGTTCCTCGACTTTATTTTTGGCTGTTCCATCTGCTGTGGCTTTTTCCGTGGAGCGTTTACTTCCCGGCGATTGCCAAGCTCTCGTTCAAGCCGGTCGATCGCGCGGGACGCGCTAGGTTGCTGGCGCTCTGCTGGACCGGATTCATCCTGGTCTTTTTTACGTTTTCCACCACGCAAGAATACTATTCGATGCCATGCTACCCGGCGCTCGCTCTGCTGATCGGCTCGGCCATGGCCGAGGAAGGGAAGTGGGTCCAATGGGGCACTCGCACCCTGGGCGTGATCGCCGCAATTGCCGCCTTGGCATGCATGGGTATCGCGTTCAACGTTCGCAATCTGCCCACTCCGGGCGACATTGCCTCAGCGCTTTCGCGGCACCCGTCTGCTTATACCCTGTCACTCGGGCACATGCTAGATC
>JBAVNY010000710.1:0-1934 GCA_049691535.1 Candidatus Acidiferrum sp. | reverse complement strand
TGGTCCTACAACGATCTGGCGAAATGGCGCTATGCAGATTTGCCGCACGCGTTGGGATGCGCTGACTGGATCACAGCACGCGTTGAGACCATTGGCGAGCTCGACGCCGCAATGAAAGCGGCCCGCGAGAGTAAATCGGGCGCCTACATCGAGGTCATCGGCGGGCGAATGGATATGCCCAAAGCTCTCGCCTTCGCGCATACCCGCATTAAGGAATTGTACGGATCTGATGCGGCTTAACAACACTAGGATCGGCCCTTGGTCCCACCCGTGAATGATTAGCGCCTTTCCCCGCTGGGTCGGCAAGAGTTAGCCGCCGGCCCAGTGAATTTGAATAAGGATACAGAAGTGACGATCAATCGAATGAACGCAAAGCACATTTCCGCCGCCGCGCTCGTCCTGGCGACCATATTCTTTTCGCAGCGGACGCACGCGCAGGCCCTGAACATGGACGGCCAGTCCGGAATTTTCCTTCAACCTTGGGCGGAAGTAGTTCCATCGCCTGCTCACAAGTTCGGTGGAACCACGGCCAGTTTCCATATGGTGGATGCAGGCCCTGTTGCTGGAGACTATTTCAACGCCGGATTGGAAGAGGGATATGGCAACTGGCTGGAGTTCGGTTTTACCCGCAACAACCACACCGACGGAGGCGATCCCACGATCAGTCCTCTTTTTAACTTTTCCGGAATGAACATCTTCAACATCAAGGCAAAACTGTTGGCGGCGAATTATCACAACCACAAATATCTACCGGCAATCGCTGTGGGAGGCGTGCTCCGCACAAACGATCCGTTCGTGGTGCAGTCGGTCGCACACAAAAATGCAACCAACGGTGACGTCTACTTGGTTGCCACAAAACTTATCGTTCTGGGAAACAAATTTGCCTTCCTGGCAACGGGTGGAGTTCGTGGAACGAATGCGCAAAAGTACGGCTATGGCGGCAACACCATCGATTGGGAGGCGCGGGCGTTCGCAGGGATCGGTTTCCCGATTCCCATCAAGAAAATTCTGGTGGTCGCACCCACTTTCGAGATCGATCAAGAACCTCGAAGGATCAAGTATGTTCCTACTGCCTCGTTGCCCACGGACCTGATCTACGCGGTTCGAATCTCTCGCCCCGACAGCCGATGGAGCTTCGACGTCGGAACTGGTCACTTGGGCGCTAGGTTGGCGCCGGGAATCAACATTAAAGTCAACAACGCTGTGGCCTTTGCGGCCGACTTCAGGTTCTGAGAGAGTAGCTCGCCTCAAGCCGGCTGGAACGAGGACCTTCACGTGGTGCTGAAGAGGGGATAAAGGGGATCACATGCCGGAGAACACACCAACTTTTTCAACGATTCGTACGCCTTCAACCTATCCCGCGTCACATAAGCGCTACCTGGAAGGAAACCGTGCGGATCTTCGCGTACCGTATCGAGAGATCACTCTCTCAGATACGCGCCATGGTGATCACGCCGAAGCCAACCCTCCTTTGCCGGTTTATGACACCTCTGGCCCCTACACAGACCCCGAGGTCGGCATTCGCTTGACTCGGGGTCTGCCTGCCTTGCGGAGTGATTGGATTGAGGAGCGCGAGGATACCGAGACTCTCACGCGGCATAGTTCCGAGTATGCTCGTGGACGCGAGAAAGATCTCCTGACGTTCCACTTGCGCTTTCCTTCTCCGCCTATTTCTCGGCGCGCGCGAAGCGGTGAAAACCTCAGCCAGATGCACTATGCGCGCAAAGGGATTATCACACCGGAAATGGAATTTGTGGCCCTGCGTGAATCGATGCTACTGGAGCAATTGTTAAAGGATCCCGTATTCGCATCGCGCTCGCGTCAACATCCGGGCCAACCTTTAGGTGCGCAGCTTCCCAAACAAGTCACCCCTGAGTTTGTGCGCTCTGAAGTGGCCGCCGGCCGTGCGATTATCCCGGCGAACATAAATCACC
>JBAVNY010000709.1:0-4163 GCA_049691535.1 Candidatus Acidiferrum sp. | reverse complement strand
ATCCTGCACGGCGCGAATCCCAATGACCTTCCGCTCGAAGAGGTCATGGTCGAACAAAAGATCATCAGTCGCCGCAACGCCGCTGAATTGAATATTGCCATCCCCGCCGAGCTCTCCGGAATCGTGCGGCCGTAACTACGTCATGGAAATCGTCACGCAACAACTCGCCGACGCTCTGGAAGTGAAAGTCAAAGGACGCCTCGACAATTATTGGGGCGAGCATCTTCAGCGCAATCTCGAAGAGATGATTCGTAGCGGCGCTCACCACCTGCGCCTCAATTTTTCTGGTGTTTCCTATCTCAGTTCGGCCGGCGTCGGACTGCTGGTCCGTTTCTATCGCCAACTCAAATCCATCGGCGGCAGTTTCGTGATCATCACGCCATCCGAACACGTCAAACTGGTTATTGAACTCTGTCACCTTTCGCCGCTTCTACTTTCCCAACAAGCCGCCGCGGCCCCGCCCACGGTTGCGCTAGCCGCGCCCCGTCGCTTTTCCACTCCCGCGGCTTCATTCGAACTCATCGAGCGTGCCACCGCAAAACCACTGGCCTGCGAAAGCATCGGCGATCCAGCCCTTCTGAAGAACGGCGGCTTTGGCCCACACGATTGCCGAGCCATTCGATTTCCCACATCTACGTTTGGTCTCGGGCTCGGTGCGTTTGGCAACGACTTCGAAGACTCGCGTGTCCGCTTTGGAGAATTTCTCGCCGTTGCCGGCTCCGCCGCGTATCTTCCCACCGATGGCACCAACGTGCCCGATTTCATGATCTCCAGCGGCGATCTTGTTCCCGAATTGAATACGCTTTACGCTTTGCGCTGCGAGGGAGACTTCTCTCATCTGCTGCGTTTCGAATCCTCTGCCCGCCTAAATGCGGTCTCGCTCGCGGATATCGTTCGCACCGCTCTCGAAGCGACCAATGCTCCTACCATTGGGCTGGTGATGATTGCGGAATCTGCCGGCCTGGTCGGCGCGGCGCTTCGCCGTTCGCCAGCAACACAGAGCGCCTCGTTTGAATATCCAGAGATTCGTACCTGGCTTTCTTTTTCAACGGAACGTCTCTACGCTCGATCCCTTGCGCTGGTGACGGGCGTAGCGTCTTCCAACTCCGGCGCTTTTGCGTCCTTTTTGCGTCCGCTGGGCGCCGACATCTCCGGCCATTTTCACGCCGCGACTTTTTCCTATCGGCCCCTACAAAAAGGCGACATCGATCTGACGTCTACCGTCTCCGCGCTCTTCGAATCAGAAAACCTGCAGGGCGTTCTTCATTTACTCACCGACGATCGCCAGGGCTCCGGCGCGCAACAGAGTGAATTCGTGCGTGGCGCGTGCTGGATCGGCGCCCTGGCAGAAGTTCAATGAGCGTGCGCCGACCATGAGCCTGCTGATTGGCACTTTCACGATTGGTTTTATACTGTCGCTTCTCGCCCTCGGGGTGTTCATCAGTTTTCGCATCTTCGCGTTTCCCGATATCACCGCCGACGGCTCCATCACTCTCGGTGCCTGTGTCGCGGCCACTTTGCTCGTACATAATGTCAGTCCACCGCTCGCTTCGCTAGCCGCATTTTGCGCGGGCCTGGTTGCAGGCGCTTGCACCGGCACACTGCACACCCGCTTCAAGATCAACTCCTTGCTCTCCGGAATTCTGGTGATGACCGCGCTGTACTCCGTCAATCTTCATGTGATGGGCCGCAGCAACACTCCACTGCTAACGGTCAACACGCTGGCCACTCAGGCCGAGCGCATCGGCCTGAGAGTTTTCCACGGCACTACGTCCTTGAATCTTGCCGGCTGGGAGGTCAGCGTTCGCGACGCCTCGGTACTCTCTGCCATTGCATTCGCTGTCGCGCTCACGGGCACGCTGCTTTATCTTTTTCTGCGCACCAATCTGGGCATGGCCATGCGCGCCACCGGCGACAACGTGCAAATGATTCGGGCGCTCGGTGTGAACGACGCCACCATGATCGTCGTCGGGCTCGCCATCTCTAATGGCTTCGTCGCGCTTTCCGGTGCGTTACTCGCGCAATATCAAGGATTCGCCGATGTTGGCATGGGCATAGGCATGGTTGTCTGGGGACTGGCCAGCGTGATCATCGGCGAAGCTCTGATCGGCGCCAATCAGGTGGGTCTTACGCTGATCGGCGCGGTGATGGGCTCGGTGCTCTTTCGACTCATGGTCGCAGTCGCGCTTCGTTGGGGGCTCAGTCCCAACGATTTGAAAATCATTACTGCCGTGTTCGTTTTTTTCGCGCTCGTCGTGCCGCAATTTCTTCGTAAGTCGCGACTGCGGAGCGCTCATGCTTGAAGTACGCTCCATCGCCAAAACATTCAATGCCAACACGCCCAACGAAGTGCGGTCGCTTCGCGGCGTCAGCCTCACTCTCGAGCCGGGGTCGTGGGTAATTATCATCGGCACCAACGGCTCCGGGAAATCGACGTTCCTCAATGCAGTTGCGGGGACATTTTTCGTAGATCAAGGCAGCATACGCGTCGCTGGCAAAGACGTTACTCGGTGGCCAGAATTCGCCCGCGCCGCACTAATCGGCCGCGTCTTTCAGAATCCCTTCAGCGGCACGTCTCCGAGTCTTACCATTCGCGAAAATTTCAGCCTCGCGGCGCGGCGCGGCCGCAGCCGTGGACTTGGATGGGGATTGAAATCGTCTCTAGTTTCGAAAATGCGCGGCGACGTCGGCCGACTCAACATGGGTCTGGAAGATCGTCTCGATAACGCCATCGGGAGTCTGTCCGGTGGTCAGCGCCAGGCGCTCACTCTGCTTATGGCCACCTGGCTGCGTCCCGAACTTCTCCTGCTCGATGAACACACCGCGGCGCTCGATCCCAAAAGCGCCGACCTGCTTATCGCGCTCACCGAACAGGCCGTCGCCCGCGATAAGCTCACCACCCTGATGGTCACGCACTCCATGCATCAGGCCGCCAATTTAGGCGACCGCCTGATCATGATGCATCGCGGTCAGATTATTCACGATTTTCAAGGTGCAGAGAAACGCCGCTTGCGCCCTGATGACCTGTTAGCCCGATTTGAAGAAGTGCGCCGCGCCGAACAATTGGATGAAAGCGCTGCACAGATGCTCGCCGAGAAATACGTGTAAGCATCACGCGTTCCAGTGGGTTAATTAAAAATTTAAGAATCGGTCGCTCGTGACGCGTCTGTCCCCTTAAGCCTCAGGACGCGTTAGTTCCGCCGCCAATCAGAGTGTCCCTCTTGCTTATCCCGGGGGTCACTGTGCCGTTGTGGTTTCTGCTAGCTCATTTCGTGACACCGTTACGCACTTCTTGCTGGTCAATTCTGAGCATTTTATATGTGGTCAATTTTGCTCATCTAGACGGGTTGGTCCTGCAAGTCTACGATTGGGGATCGCTGGATCAGTGTCCTGAGTTGATTGAAGGGGCAGACCTGAATGGGCAAGCGTAGTCTCGGTGCTAGTCACGCGGTTCTTCGCAGAAACTTCCCTACTAGGATGACTTCTCGGAGCTACCGAGACAAAGAGGCCGTCTTTTCGCAAGGAGATCCAGCTGATTCCGTTTTCTACATCGAGAGCGGGACAGTGAAGCTCACGGCGGTCAGTGCACACAAGAAAGCTATAATCGCGATCTTACAGCGAGGTTGCTTTTTTGGCGAAGGCTGTCTAGTAGGGCAATCTCTGCGGATTTGCACGGCGAGATCAATCGGACAATCCAATGTCATTCGACTGCAAAAGGCGAGCACCGTGCGCACGCTCAAGAGAGATCCGCAGTTTGCAGCGCTGTTCGTCGGATATCTACTTTCACGGGTGGTTCGAATCGAGGAAGACCTGATAGATCAATTCTTCAATTTCAGCGAAAGGCGGCTGGCGCGGGTGCTATTGTTGTTTGGGGAAATAACCAAGGAATCGAAGTCCGACTCCCCCCTGAAGGTGAGCCAATCAACCCTGGCGGAGATGGTTGGTACCACCCGCCCAAGGGTCAGCAAATTCATGAACGATTTTAGGAAAAAAGGCTTGGTCAGCTACAACGGGGGCTTGCAAATAAATAACGCACTGGTCGTCGCGTTCCTGAAAAATCGCCCAATGTCTGTCAAGAAAACATAGGCCAGACCAGATGGCTTCATCTTTCGGCAGCAGACGCACCTACCTTAAATTCTTCAGGGAGTTTCTCATCCGCAGAC
>JBAVNY010000708.1:0-4495 GCA_049691535.1 Candidatus Acidiferrum sp. | reverse complement strand
CACTCGGGCACATGCTAGATCTCACCTTCGACTCCTTCGCCTATCTTCGACTTCCGTTAGTGATCGCGGGAATCGCTTTCTTGCTGGGCGCTGTAGGGAATTTGCGCTGGTCAGGGATCCGCGCTTTCCTGGCATCAGCCGTCATGATGGTTCTGTTCTTCCACGCAGCTCGCTTGGCCTTGGTGGTCTTCGATCCGTTTCTTTCTTCCCGTCCCTTGGCCAACGCCTTCCTTGCCGCACCGGCCGGCAAACTTATCGTTGATCATCACTACTACACATTTTCGTCGGTGATCTTTTACACCGGGCAGGATCCCTTGCTCTTAAATGGCAAGTTTAATAACTTAGAATATGGAGCGGCTGCGCCCGGAGCCCCTGCCGTTTTCCTCAACGACTCTGAATTTCAGGGCCTTTGGAATAGCGGGAACAGGTATTATTTAGTGGCATCGCAGAAGGGTGCGGATCGGATCGAAGATATTGTCGGCAGAGAACACTTTGCAACCGTTGCTACCAGTGGGGGAAAACTTCTGCTCACGAACTTAGCCTCAACTACTCTTCTGCGCCCCTCCGGCTCTATAGCTCCAATGCAATCGCCGCTCTCACCTTCGTCCCGGCCTTCGTCTATGGGGAATGATGGCGTCCATTGATGCAGTGCTGAAGCCTTCGCAGAGTCCCAGCGGCGGCGCGCTGAAAAAGTCCGCCTCTCTCGTGCTTCGTCTGGCGGTCGGCGTAGGCATTCTTGCCTATCTCGCCAAGTCCGGCCAAATCAATCTTTCCTCTTTGGCTGGCCTTTACCACGCCTGGCCGATAAGCATATTGGCGGTTGGAGTTCTGCTTCTGGACATCGTTCTGATGTCATTTCGCGCTTCGCTGCTGTTTGCCAGCGCCAGCCTTACGCTTTCACTCTGGAATTCTCTTCAACTCAATCTCATCGGTTTTCTCTTTTCCACGTTTCTACCAGGTGCGGCGGGCGGCGATATCGCCAAAGTGTATTACGCCACGAAAGAAAATCACGGCAGGCGCGCCGAAGTTACAACCATTTTGGTTCTCGACCGCCTGGTTGGCCTGTTCTCCCTGGTTCTGCTGCCGCTTCTTTTTGCTCCGTTCTTCCTTCCTTTACTGCGTTCTGTCCCGGTTCTAGCTCGGCTTCTTTGGATGGATGCGCTTCTTGCTGCAGCGATGCTGGCCGGCGCCGCATTGACGATGTTCTTTTCACCCACTCGTTCGCGGGTATCTTTGCTGCTCGGGAAGTGGCCAAGTATCAGGAATTTCGCGCTACGCGTGGTGGATGCCATGGCCGGGCAGGGCAAGGCGCGAGGCAAGTTGTTCGTCGCGTTGATGCTCTCACTGCTGGCCAATACGGCGCTCATCGTGGTAACGGCGCTTGGATTCACGGTTGTAAATCCCGGGCTATTTTCTGCAAATCTCGCGTTGGTCGCGCCACTCGGCCATTTGGTGAATAGCCTGCCTCTGACTCCGGGTGGAATTGGCGTGGGCGAAACGGCATTCAACACGCTTTTTTCTTTGGCAAAAATGAGCGGTGGCGCGGAGACGTTACTTTGTCTTCGCCTCTGGAACCTTGCTGTGGGAGCTTTGGGATTCTTGGTTTACCTGTTCGGGATGGGACGCATCGTTCATCCCTATGAGGACGAACCCGCGGAAACTGCAAGCACCAGTCTCCCGGTAGAATCCTTAAGTAAGCCGTAATAGTTGTTTCGCGAATTCCGCATAAAAAGCGATAATTATTAAGGTTCCGCGGAACCGCCTTCGTTTTTAAAGGGAACTGAACATCGCGGGCGCATTTGATTCGCTACACTGATCCGAGAGGAAGCTATGAAAATTATTGTTCTGGGTGGAGATGGCTACTGTGGCTGGGCGACGGCCCTTTATCTTTCCGCGAAAGGCCACTCGGTATCCATCGTCGACAACTACGTCCGCCGGCTGTGGGACCACGAGCTTGGAGCCCAGACTCTCACGCCCATCCTCCCGCTTAGTGATCGCCTCCGTATCTGGACTCGACTCACCGGGAAAAACATCGAACTCTTCGTCGGCGATGTTATGGACTACGATTTTCTACTTTCCACCGTCAAGCAGGTCCAGCCCGAAGCCATCATCCATTTCGCCGAACAACGCTCCGCTCCATACTCCATGATCGATCGCAAGCACGCGGTCTTCACCCAGGTCAACAACGTGGTCGGCACGTTGAATGTTCTGTTCGCGATTCGCGAAGTGCAGCCAGACTGCCATCTGATCAAGCTCGGCACCATGGGTGAGTACGGCACGCCCAACATCGACATCGAAGAAGGCTACATCAACATTGAACACAACGGCCGCCGCGATGTGCTGCCGTTCCCCAAGCAGCCCGGCTCCTTCTATCACCTGTCTAAGGTTCACGACAGCCACAACATGATGTTCACCTGCAAAATTTGGGGCATTCGCGCCACCGACCTGAATCAAGGCGTGGTCTACGGCACCATGACCGACGAAATTGCGCTCGACGAAGGTTTAATCAATCGCCTCGATTACGACGAAGTGTTCGGCACCGTTCTGAATCGCTTCTGCGTGCAAGCGGCCATCGGCCAGCCCTTAACCGTTTACGGAAAGGGAGGTCAGACTCGTGGCTTCCTGGATATTCGCGACACGGTTCGCTGCGTCGAATTGGCCTGCCTGAATCCTGCTGGAAAGGGCGAGTGCCGGGTATACAACCAGTTCACCGAACAGTTTTCCGTCCTGGATATCGCGAAGAAAGTACAAGAAGCGGGAAAAGATCTGGGCATGAAAGTCGAGATTGACCACCTTCCCGACCCGCGCGTCGAAGCTGAACAGCACTATTACAACGCCAAGCATTCCAAGTTGCTTGACCTCGGTTTGCAACCACATTTCCTCTCCGAATCTCTGCTCGATTCGCTCATGAACATCGCGGTGAAATATCGTGACCGTGTTGACACCACCATCATGCTGCCTCAAGTGAATTGGCGTGAACCGCGGAATGAGCGACGCATGCAGACTCATGTTGGTCCGGGCGTTCCGGCGGCGCAGACGGCAGCTCATGTCACGGCCGGCAAGGATAAGAAAAGCTAAGCCAGCTATAGGCTTCAGTAGATAAAGGCGAAACGTTCAGGCAAGAGTGATCCTACTGCGCGCGCTTTAGGAATCCGTTTTGCTCATCGAATTCGGAACCGGAGCGCCCATCGTTGCGGAGAACTCTCCATTCCTCAACTGATAATCGACGCCGCGCCAGCGAATCGAACTGCGTGTGAAACTCATCAGCCAAATCAGCAAGGCAGTGGCATCCCAAAGGGGAATTAGCGCCATCTTTTTCCAAAGTCCCTGCTGCTTCAGTCCTTTATTTCCGATCAACCAGGTAATCGCCACGCGGAACGCCAGGTACAATCCCCAATACAGCGCGGCCACCGCTAACGTCGGATGAAAAAGCACCGCCAGCGTGGTCCAAGGCAAGCCCCACGTGAACAGCAAACCAAAGTGTCCCCACGGACGCATCGCACGCATCACCGTCATCCAGCGCAGACGTTTCGACACCAGTTGTCCAAATCCCTGGAAGTCAGGAACGGTTTTCACCGTATAAGGCAACAATCGCACTTCCACACCTTGTTCAGCGATCAGCCTACCAAATAGCAAATCATCCGCCGGGCGATTCTCCAGTACTTGAAATCCTCCAAACCCGCGTACCCGCTGCTTGGTCGAAACCATCGTCGGTCCAAGTGCGAAATGAATCCCGTCCAGCTGCCACGCCACCAGCAATCCTGCGTAAAAATCCGAAATCATTCCCACCGTCTGAAGTTTGTCTGTAAACGATCCTTCGCCTACCGACACGTAGAAGCAAGTTACCCCGCCAACCTTAGGGTCTCGCAGCGGCTCGATGATTCTCCGAAAATATCCGGGATCGACGCGCACATCCGAGTCGTTGATAACCAGGTATTCGTGTTGCGCTTCCCGCTCCATCAGCCGCAGTTTTGCCACTTTGTCATTAATGGCCGTGTGGCCAGCGCTGTACAGCAGACGAATCTGCCGCTCTGGAAAGTCCTTTATCAATTTCTGTATTACTGGAACGGAAGGATCAGTCTGGTCGGTCACACAGAAAAGCAGTTCGTAGTCTGGATAGTCCTGGCGGCAAAAACTCGCAAAATTCTCATAGGCGTCAGGATCGAGCCCGCGCACCGGCTTGAGATTACTGATAGGAGGAGCAAAATCGGGGTTGGTGGCAGGAGAATTTCTCGATTGCCAAAAATAGCGAGCCGCGCTGTAGATTGCCAGCAAGTAAAAAATGAACGGAATGCCGGCAGCAAAAAATACCGCGTACTCAAGAAATGTTAAGGGCACGACGCTCCGTTCCTAACCTGTAAACTGCCTTCACGGGGCGCTCCCGGCCCTGCCTTCCAGAAATGAAATGACAGCGCTTTGCCCCTTCGGTATTGTGCCAACGGACTACCTCTCATGCTGAGGAGCCCGTTCTCAGCATGATTACACGGCAAACGGC
>JBAVNY010000707.1:0-10005 GCA_049691535.1 Candidatus Acidiferrum sp. | reverse complement strand
CCCTTGAAGTCCGTGGACTTCGTAGCCTGCACGGTAAAAACTTTGTGGATTCCTTCGCCCTTGGAAAACGTCAGCGAACTCGACTGCCGCTCCACATCCTCCGGCGGAGGCGGCGGCGCATTTTTCTTCTCAACGTGAGCTACCCACACGCGGTGCAGGTAAATGCTGCTGGTGATGGCCACCAGCGTGAACGCGAGAATAGCGGACAATCGCGCGTAGCGCGCGGCTTCACTGCGCTTCATGTTTTTAGTTAATCAGAATTCCCCAACACTGTATACCCGCACCCAGAAACCCGCGGCTGGCCTTGGCGAAAACGCATCCGCCGCCCCACGACACGTCACTTCGAACGGAGTCTTCGCAGTGAGAAGTCCCTCTTGGTTTTTTGCCTGGATCGTGGGAGCCCTAGTCGTCCTGATTATCCCGCCGCTTCGCTCGTCAACGCCGGCAGAATCCCCATGTTCGCCGCGGCCACGCTATCGCGATTGGTGTTCTTCACCAGGTACATCGCTTCATCCGCCAGATGCAGCAAGCCTTCCTTGGTTTTCGAATCCATAGGGTAAGCCGCCAGCCCCACGCTGGGCGTCACTTTAATATTTAATCCTTCTTTGGTTAGCCACACCGACTCACGAATCAGCTTATGCAAACGCTTGGCCACATTAATCGCATTATCCTTCGACGTCTGCGGCAGCAGAATCACAAATTCATCCCCGCCGTACCGAAACGCAAAATCAATCAGCCGGCAATTGGTCTTCAACGCCTCGCCCATTTCCGCCAGCAAACGTGAACCTACCAGATGCCCATGCGTATCATTTACCTGCTTGAAGTGATCCAGATCGATAAACACAATCGAAAATTCGTAGTTATACCGCTGCGAACGGTAAATCTCGGTATCCAGGATGAAACCCATGTGCCGCGCGTTGTACAGCGATGTGCAGTCATCCTTGATCGTCAGCTCGTGAATACGCTTGACGTGTCGCGCATTCTCCAGCGCAATGGCCGCAAAATCCGAAAGCGCTTCCAGCAGCTTCAAGTCTCGCGGGTCGAAGCCTTCCGGCCCCACACAATTGATTAGCTCAATCACGCCCAGGCACGTCTCGCGAAATTTCACCGGCACGGCCACGATCGACCGCGTCTCCATCTTGGTCTTCTCATCCACTTTGCCGAAGAACCGTGTGTCCTTCGAGGTGTCCGGCACAATCACCACTTCGCCGTGCTCCGCCACCCAGCCCGCGATACCCTGCCCCATCTTTACCCGAACGTCCTTCAACGCTTGCGACGCTTTGCCTACCGCCAGCTCGAAATACAGCTCCTGCTTCGCTTCATCCAGCAAGAGCAGCGACCAGTTGTCCGGACGCAGAAACTCATCGATCTTCTCCATGATGGTCCGCAAAACCTGATCCAGTTGTAAGGATGACGTGAGCGCCTTGCCCAGCTCTTGGAATACCGCCACTTCTCCGGCTTCGCGCCGCTCTCCGGGCGCACCCACATTGCGGCGCCGTTCAACCGACGGAAACTGTTTGATTTCCTCGATGCTCACTAGGACACGTTTCTCCGCGTTTTGCCCGCGACCACTCCAAGGCGCATTCCCTGCCCGCCTTCCTCCAGCCACACCACTTTCCTGTCAATCTCGGCAAGTATAGGCATCTCGCAAATTCCTCTGCAACATGCCTTTAGTACTGGCGTGGCTATCTTGTTATCCGGACTCCACCAAACCGCCGCCACCAGTGCTCCGCCCTCCCTTTCTGCTTCCGTGATTTCGCACGACTCCCGTCGCCTGCCATCACCATTGATTCACTTCTTTGATGCATTCCCGTCAAATTTCGCAGGCTCACTCCTTCCGCATAAGTGTTAGCCTTCAATTTCGACGCTGTAGCTCACCCCTCCAGGGTGAGGCCTTCCGTAGAAGGCACCGCTCCCCCAGCCGAGAGCAGGGTATTTCGACCGCGTAGTTACCAACATCGAACCAGGAGGTCCCGTGTCTCGTAAATTTGGATTGCCAGGAAAAGTCTTTTTCATCGAAATCGCTACTTCTTCAGACTCGCTGAGCCCGCGCGCTCTGAATATTCTTCAGCAAGCCGAAGTCGTGCTGCACGGCGAAACCATCCCGAGCGACGTCCTCCAGCGGATTCGCAAAAGCACCGTCGTTCTCGACGTTTCCCATGCCAACTCCCAGCAGATCAGCGAACGCATGATCGCCTACGCCGATGACGGCAAAGTTGTGGTTCGCCTGCGAGCTGACAAGTCCCTGACTCCCGAAGCCGTCCAAGAGGAAGCGCAAGCTCTTCGCGAGGCCGCGATTGAAGTCGAGGTCCTGTCTGCTCTAGCAACGGCTGTAGCCGCTGCCTAGTACCGTCAACTCGCGCCGGGCTTTAGCCCGGCGCCCCTCGGCTTGCCCGCAATGTTGGCACCGCTGATTCCCCCTCTTACCACTCTCACCACCCCGATTGACACCGCGCCCCGTGCTGACCTAACTTCATCTTCCCTGTTCGCGCCGTTCGCACACTGATCACGAGGTGCTCGCTCAATGATCCTGCTGCTCGCCTTTCTCATCGGGCTCTTCACCGGCTTACGTTCCCTCACTCCTCCCGCCATCACCGCTTGGGCCGCGCGTCTCGGCTGGCTCAAACTGCACTCACCGCTCGCATGGATTGGCTCGACATGGGCGGTTGGTCTTTATACTTTGCTCGCCCTCGGCGAACTCGTCGCCGACAAGCTTCGCAAAACTCCCAGCCGAACCGCGCCTCCCGGTCTGCTCGCCCGCATCGTGATGGGTGGCTTGTGCGCCGCCTGCGTCGCGATGGCTGGGGAACTTGGAAATCAAGGTCTGATCATCGGCATCATCCTCGGAATCGTTGGCACTATCGTTGGCTGCTTTGGCGGCTATCAGGTTCGCAAGCGCCTTGTGAACGCGCTCGGCACTCCCGATTACGTGATCGCTCTCTGCGAAGACGCCATCACCATAGGCGGCTCGCTCTGGGTCGTTACCAGGTTCTAGTTCTCGCTCGAACCAAGAATCCTTCACCTTCATCTACAACTGCGGAGCTTCTATGCCAGGGAATCAACACTACGACGCGATTGTCATCGGCTCGGGACAGGGCGGCACTCCTCTCTGCCAGGCGTTCGCCAGCGCGGGCAAACGCACCGCGCTCATCGAACGAGAACACGTCGGCGGCACCTGCATCAACGAAGGCTGCACTCCCACCAAAACCTTGATCGCCAGCGGCCGCGTCGCCTATCTTGCCCGGCGTGGCACCGACTACGGCGTGCACACCGGCAAAATTCAAATCGTTATGACCCGCATCAGAAAACGCAAGCGCGACATCGTTGAAAGTTTTCGTTCCGGCAGTGAGAAGCGTCTGAAGAAAACAAAAAATCTCGACCTCATTTTTGGCGAGGCTTCTTTCACCGGCCCAAAATCCATCCTCGTAAAACTTAAGAAAGGCACGCCGCTTTCCCTTACCGCCGATCAATTCTTCATCAATGCGGGTACGCGTCCTGCCGCGCCACAACTCGAAGGTCTGCAAGACGTGCCGTACCTGACCAGCACCTCCATCATGGAGCTCTCCACGGTTCCCGAGCATCTTCTCGTATTGGGAGGCGGTTACGTCGGTCTGGAATTTGCACAACTATTTCGCCGCCTCGGCAGTCGCGTCACCATCGTGCAGCGCGGTCCGCAGTTGCTAGCCGGTGAAGACGCCGACGTCGCCGAAGCCGTGGCACAAATCCTCAAAGAAGATGGCATCGAGGTTCTGCTCAACGCCAAAGCGGAGCGCGTCACTCGCACCGGCAAACGTATCAACTTGCATCTCCGCACCGCTGCTGCCAAGCCGCGCAAGCTGCAAGGCTCTCATCTGCTCGTGGCCACTGGACGCACGCCCAATTCTGACTCGCTCAATCTTGCTCCAGCAGGCGTCGCCACCAACGCGCGCGGATTCATCCCCGTCAACGAAAAATTGCAAACCAACGTCGACGGCATCTTCGCGCTTGGCGACATCACCGGTGGCCCGGCCTTCACCCACATTTCTTACGACGACTTCCGCATCCTGCGCACCAACATCCTCAACAGAGGCAACGCCACCACCACCAATCGACTCGTTCCCTACACCGTCTTCCTCGATCCGCAGCTCGGCCGCGTCGGACTCACCGAAGCTCAAGCCAAATCGCGCGGCATCGCCGTTCGCATCGCCAAAATGCCTATGAGCTATGTGGCCCGCGCTCTGGAAGTCGATGAATCCCGCGGCTTCATGAAAGCCATTGTCGACGCTTCCTCCGGCCAAATACTCGGTGCAGCCGTCCTCGGCATCGAGGGCGGCGAGATCATGTCGCAGATTCAACTCGCCATGATGGGTAAGCTTCCTTATACCGTTCTGCAAGACGCCGTCTTCGCCCATCCCACCCTCTCCGAATCCCTGAACAACCTCTTCAACCACTTCGAAAGCTAACAACCCTGTAGCTCACGCCTTCAGGCGTGAGGCCTTCCCCTCCGCCAGCCAGGCGTCACCATGACGCCGCAATCATCACGTCACCATTCTGCTCAAATTCCTGTAACCTTACCCAAATGCTCCACTCCAATACGCAGCGAGCAAAACCATGAAAAACCAACTCACCATCTCGCTTCTTTTCCTGTCCACCCTCCCCCTCCTCGCCGCCGTCGCCGGCAGACGCGCTCCCCAACCAGCTCAAAATCCAAGCTCCGCGAAACAACCGGTCGTTGTCGAACTCTTCACCTCTGAAGGCTGCTCCAGTTGCCCGCCCGCCGACACTCTGCTGAAACAACTCAGCAACGATCAGCCCATCAATGGCGCCGAAGTCATCGCACTCGAAGAGCATGTCGACTACTGGAATCAACTTGGCTGGCGAGATCCGTATTCCTCACTCGACTTTTCTACTCGGCAGCAAGACTACGCCTCGAAGTTACGCAGCGGCAGCGTCTTCACTCCGCAAATGATCGTCGATGGTACCGTCGAAGTGATCGGTAGCCGCGATCATGAAGCTCGCCTCGCCATTCAACGTGCTGCGTCTTCGCCCAAAGCCAAACTCACGCTACGGCCATCGTCAGCGCCAAATAAGTCCAGCGCCACATTCGATGTCCATGTCGAAAATCTCCCACCAGGCGTAAACGCTTCGTCTGTGGAACTCTGGGTTGCTGTAACTGAAAGAGCTTTGCAAACCAACGTGAAGGCTGGCGAAAATTCCGGCGAAACACTGCAACACGGCGACGTGGTCCGCTCCATGCAAAAAGTAAAAGCATTCAAAAATGCAGACAGCAACGGCACGCAATTCACCGTGAGCTTCAAAGATGCCTGGAGCCCCGCCAATCTCCGCGTCATCGCCTTCCTCGCCGATAAAAGCAATCGCCATATCCTCGGCGCCGCCACTGCAAATCACCCCACTCTCCCGTAACTGTTATCATCTGGCTCGTCCGCGTCCGTTACACGCAGTAGCACGTGCGTTCTGCTGCGCTGGCCAGAAAGCTATCCGAAAAGATAGTAGGTCTATCCGTTCGACGACACCCGACCTGATTCTTCCCCACAAACGAAAGCGTAGCGGTTCGGAACCTTGCAACGCTTCTTCGCTGAAGCACTTAGCACCTTCACAGTTTTGTCGCTCACATGACCGAAAATTTCTTAACTCAAATTTGAAATCACGAGTGGTGCGAAAAGGATAGAAGAAAGGTCAGAACAACGCTCGTAGGGCCAATCCCGGCCTTCTTCAATCTTCAAATCGCCACCGCATACCCATTCGATTCAACGATCCCGCGGTGTCTTCATCCCTAAATCATTTTCTTCCTGCCTTGGCATCGAGCATGCACTACCCATAGCGTGAGCAGAGAAAGAAAGACACCCACAGAGCCGCTGCAAGGTTGGCTCAGTCTTTCTTACGTCTTACGCGTGAAGGAGACTTTATGAAAACTCTAAAATCCATCTTGTTTGTTTTCGCGGCGGCTCTACTTCTGACTACCGCGGCAAAAGCCCAAACTACCGCAGTGAAGGCTGATGTTCCTTTCGATTTCGTCGTCGGTGAGAATTCTTATCCCGCCGGCCAGTATGACCTTAAATCCATAAACGACAACGGCACCATGCTAGTCCGCAACGCTCAGGAATCCGCCGTCGACAATTTTCAATCCTCGCATGTCTGCACTCACACCACGCCGTCGCAGAAAACCGAACTCGTATTCCTTCGCTTGGGCGGCAATTATTTCCTCTACCAGATCTGGATCGAGGGCCGCGAGTCTGGACGCGAATTCTCTAAGAGCCACAGCTACATGCAGCTTGCCAAAAACCACGAGAAGCCGGAAGTTCTGATCGTTGCGGCCAACATTGCCCAATAAATTCAGAACGCCGACAACCATCTTTTCCGAACAAGGGGGAGCGCTACCACGCTCCCTCTTTTCCTTTTCACCTTCCACCATACCCCTGCTCCAGCGCTCCCCACTTGTTTGACACCTCGCAGCGCCCCGCCTATAGTGCCCTGCGAGGGATCCCGCGCTTCCGTTAGCGTTTCCGTCTGCGCTCGCCTCTTCTTCTCTTCCCTGAAATTGAGGCCCAACGCTTCCCGCTCTCACCGGGACGCTCCCTTGCGGATGTATCAAACTGCCGCTGCTGTTAAACTCTTCATTTACAGGTAGGGGCATGGCCAGGGGAAATTTCGGAGAACGGCTGAAGCGCGAGCGCGAATTGCGCGAGGTGACGCTGGAAGAAATTACGGCGCACACTCGCATCGGCCCACGTTTTCTTGAAGCCCTCGAAAATGAAGATTGGGACAAGCTTCCCGGCGGCGTTTTTAATCGCGGTTTCGTGCGCTCCGTAGCTCGTTATCTTGGCCTCGATGAAGAATCCTTGCTCGGCGAATACGATCTCGCTCACGGCACACCCATCATTCCCACCAACGAACGCCAGGAAGATCGCATCTCCTCTCCGCCTAAATGGATTCCACTTGCGATCACTCTCGGCGCGATTCTCTTGCTCATCTTGCTGCTGGTCGGAGGCCGTTACGCCTGGCGTTATTTTGCAACTCGTCGCGCCATGAAACCGGCGCCCACTTCAAGCCTGACCGCAACCTCTGCCGCTGATTCCAGAATGCTATTGCTGCAATTGAAAAGCGCCGCTAACCCTTCACTCGCCACTGCTTCCCGCTCCGGTACAATCGCCTTAGGCCATTACGACCCAAGGCAGGCGTCTCGTGGAAACTCTCAGTCCTGAAGTACTCGACGATTTGCGGCATGGCCGCGCTTCTCGTGAGCGGAAACTCGCCGTCTGCACCACCGGCGCGCACATTCCCGCCATCGATCGTCTGGAAATTCTCGCCGTTCTCACCCACGATCCGGATGAACTCATCTCCGAGCGCGCTCTGGAATCTTTGATCACCGATCCTCCCGAACTTTTTGTCCAGGCCATCTCCCGGGAAAATGCGCTCACCCCGCTATTTAGCTACGTCGCCAAAAATCTTGCCGGCCAGCCCGGCATCGCTGAAGCCATGATCAAAAATATTCATTGTCCCGGCGAACATCTCGCTCCACTCGTTCCGCACATGACGCCGGTGATGATCAAAGCGCTTTTTGATGAGCTCGACCGTCTCTCCGCATCCCACGCGCTCGCGGCCGCCATGGAGCGTTCCACAAATCTTACTGTCGAGCAGAAAGGCATTTTGCAGGAACTGCGCAACACCTCCGTCGACGAAAAGCGCCTCTCCGATGCCGTTGCTGATGCCGAGCCCGATCCCGTCAAACGTCAGACCCTGCTCCAGCAAATTGGCCGCATGAACGTTTCCCAGCGCGTGCAGTTCGCCATGAAGGGCGGATCCGAAGCGCGTCGCACTCTAATCCGAGACTCCAACAAAGTCGTCCAGCGCGCCGTCTTACAATCGCCGCGCCTCACCGATCAGGAAGTGGAAGCCTATGCCTCCATGACCAACTTGACCGATGAAATTCTTCGCCTGATTGCCACCAACCGTAATTTCCGTAAGAACTACACCGTGGTTCGAAACCTCATGAATAATCCCAAGACTCCTCTCGACGTCACTCTCCACATGCTTCCGATTCTCAATGCCATCGACCTCAAAAAACTTTCCATGAACAAGAATGTTCCCGAGACTTTGCGTACCACCGCCAACAAGCTCATGCGCACCCGCGCCGATCAAAAGAATTAACGCTGTACAATTCCGTTGTCCCGGAATCAGCCAATCTCCTGGACCACTCCTTATGCTGGTGCATTACTCAAAATTCGCGTTAGAATGGCGCCCGCCCCGGCTAAAACACCGCTTTCGCTCCTTGCCGTTCAGTTCATAAATCTGCGGAGAGGTGCCCATGAAGCCTTGCTGCCAATCCAATTCATCTCGACACGACGACCGAAAAATGTCCCACTCCGGTCATCAGCGCTTGCCCTTTACGCCCATGCTCGCCTCTGTTTTTCTTCTTGCCTTATTTTTGGCAGCCTGCTCCACTCACAATTCCGCAGCCAACAAAACCACTCCTCCCGCCACGTCCGCAAACCTGGTCAGCACTGCATGGCAGCTCGAAGATCTCGCTGGCACACCCGCTCTGCCGACTGCCCGGCCCACCCTATCGTTCCCCGAGCAAGGCAAAACGGCGGACAACGCCTCCTGCAATCGGTTCGCAGGCTCCGTCGAAATCGGAAATGGAACCATCAAATTCGGCGCTCTCGCTTCCACACGCATGGCCTGCATCGATGACAAAGTAAGCATGCAGGAAGCGCATTACTTGAAGGCCCTTGGGGCGGCCACACGTTTTGAGTCGAAGGGCAATGAATTGCTCATTTATTGCTATGGGTTTGACGAGCCGCTGCGCTTCACGCGCACCCCAGCCGCCAAATCCTGATTCACGTGCAGACCTCACTGAGTTTTTGTTTGCTCCGCTATACAATGAAACCCTCGTTCTTTGTGGAGGCTCATGATGATTTCTTCTAAGTCGGCTCGCGTCTTGTTGCTCGCCCTTCTCGCAGCGGCATGTGCGCCCATGCTCTTTTTACCGCTGCTATCGGCTCAAACCGCTCCTGAACCTTGGACATCCGATCACACCGTGCAACCCGACGCTCTCCTCAAGGAACTCGAAGACGCCAAAAATCCTCCCGTGATTCTATTTGTCGGCTTCAAACGTCTCTACACCGCGGGTCACATCAAAGGCGCGCAATACCACGGCACCACCGGCAACGACGACGGCCTGAAAGAAATGACCACCTGGGCCAATTCCCTTCCGCGCACCACTAATCTCGTCATCTATTGCGGCTGCTGTCCCATGGAGCGCTGCCCTAACATTCGTCCCGCCTACAAACAACTCGCCTCCATGGGCTTCACCAAGCTTCGCCTGCTCGTTTTGCCCACCAGCTTTGCCATCGACTGGGCCGAGAAGGGCTATCCCTACGACAAAGGCAGCGAGTAGCGAATAGCGCTTCGCCTTCGAAATGAACTAACACCCAACAACAGCCGCGGCGCCTTCCCTGAAAATCCGTTCACCACCCCGCAATTTCCCTTGGTGTACTCTTCCTCCAGAGGAACTCATGAAATCTACTCACGCCCTCACCATTCTTGCCGCAGCTTGCCTCGCTGCCGCCTGCTCGTTTCACGAACCGCGCGCCGCCCAATCCGATCCCGTCAAACCTGTCGCGCTCGAGCTCAAAACTTCCACGCCGTTCCGCTTCGTGGCCTTTGGCGACACTCGTTTCCACGATCCCGCGGACACCGAACCCGCCAATCCCGCGGTTCGTCGCGCTCTCGTCGCTGCCATCGACAAAGAAAATCCCGCTTTCATCTCCATTGGCGGAGACATTGTTTACAACGGCTACGATTCCAAGGATTGGCAAAACTACGATTCCGAAACTGCTGTGTGGCGTGAACACAAGATTCCCGTTTATCCCGCTTTAGGAAATCACGACTTGCACGAATCCCGCGCGGTTCCCGCACAACCCCCCTCCGCGCTCGCCAATTATTTCCAGCGTTACCCTGAGTTGCAGAACAGCCGTTTCTACTCCGCGCGCGCAGCCAATACCC
>JBAVNY010000706.1:0-2166 GCA_049691535.1 Candidatus Acidiferrum sp. | reverse complement strand
GAAAAATTGGATGCCGCCGGAAATACGTTAAAGCGCTCGTCGGGATTCGTCGTAAAAGATGGTCGCGTCGCAACTTCGTTCCGCTCCATCGATGGCGCCACGTCCCTGAAACTTATCTTTGCGGATGGCAAGGAATTCCGCACCAGCAAGGTAGCCGGTTTCAATCGTTACCAGGACTGGGCCCTGATTCCCATCGAAGACAAGTCCTATCCGGCGCTTCAAGTGCTTTCCAGCAAGACTTGGAAGACCGGCGATCATGTTTCCTGGCTAGATGTAAAACCCGACGGCACCCGCGCCTTGACGGAAGGGGAAATCGCCAGCCTGCAGAGCACTCCCCCCTGGGGCGATCGCATCACCATCTCCGGTAAGTTTAGTTATGCAGCGTTAGGCGGATCGCTCCTCGACGCACAGGGACATGTAATCGGCGTGCTGGGCGGTGCGCTGCCCGACGCTTTCGCTCGCACCGCCGATGCCTCCACGCCCGCCACCGACCCGGATGATGTCTACGAAGGAACTCCAGGCACCGCGGTCGCCGGAAATCTAATCCCTCAGACCCTGCTGGCCGCTCCACGGGAGCTGAAAGTTTTGTGGGATAACGGCGATATGACCGAGCCCCGCACCAACTCCAAATTCGTGGCCTCCGGCATGATGTCCGTCGGTTCGAAAGAGTCCAAGAAAAAAGCCGGCGAACACGTAGCCAAAGTTGATTTCAAAAAGAGCGACGGCTCGGCCGTTGTCGTTCTCACCTTCGACAAGTCCGAAGCCGTCAAGACCACCGCGCAAATCAAGCTGTACGACTTCGAGAATCACCCAGTAGCCGCCGGTGAAGTCGAAAAAATTTCAGTGAAGAAAGGTTCCGGCGCCGAACAGAACTGGGACGTTCCCGTTGCCCAGTTGCCTGCTGGAATCTACCGCGTGGACATCGTGGTTGGAGATGGTGTGGCGTGGCGGCAATATTTCCGCATCGCCGACTAACAAGCCTCGCTAGCCGGCAACGCCGGAGTATGTCGACTAATCATTACCGGTTGGGCACTCACCGCCTCAACAACCAAACACTTGTTTGCTAAGAAGAATACAGTTGCAAAGGCTCGTGCATTGCAGTACAAGCCAATTAATTAATTCGGTGTGGGTGTGTTTCGGGACGGGCGGCAACAACCGCCACCGCTAGGGGTAGCGGCAAGCTTCAAGATTCATAGGAGGCAGGGTATGCAACGCAGGCGGTCGTTGTTTGCGTTTGTCATGGTATGCGCAGTGATTCTCGCGTCGGCGGGTCCGGCGCGCGCACAAAACACCGCAACACTTTCAGGATTTGTTACCGATCCACAAGGCTTGGCGGTGCGGGGAGCGAAGGTTACACTCAGCAGCACCACCACCAGCGCGGAACGCACCGCGCTCGCCGATGATTCCGGCCATTTCATTTTAGTCGGGCTGGTTCCCGGGACCTATAAAATGCGCGTCGAAGGCGGCACCAGCTTCGCGCCCTATGAGAATCCCTCCATACAAGTCAGGGTGGGCGAAGAAGCCACCGTCAACGTGAAACTGGAACTGGGCACGCAGACCCAGACCGTCACGGTAACGACGGAAAGCGCGCCGATCGAGACTACCCGCTCAGAGAGCTCTCAGACCGTCGACCAGCGACAGATCGAGAACCTGCCGATCAACGGCCGCAACTACATCAATTTCACACTCATCAATTCGCAGACCACCCGCGACGTTTCGCCCACCATTGGCCCCGCACCCAACAGCGGCTTGAACATCAGCGGCGCACGCGCGCGCTCCAACATGGTGACCGTCGATGGCGCCGACGCTGTCGATAATTCAGTGAATGGCATTCGCTCCACCGTTTCGCAAGAAGCGGTGCAGGAATTCCAAATGATCTTGAGCAATTACAATGCGGAATATGGCCGCGCCACCGGCGGTGTAGTCAATATCGTCACCAAGAGCGGCACCAACGATTTCCACGGCGACGTGTTTGGCTATCTGCGCAACAAGGCGTTCCAGGCGCGCAATCCCTTCTCCGGCGAAGTCGATCCCACCACCGGAAATCTTGTCGACACCAAGCAGGCGTACACCCGCGTGCAAACCGGTACAGCCTTCGGTGGCGCGCTGAAAAAAGACAAAACCTTTTACTTTTTCTCTTACGAATATACCCAGCGCGAGGAGACC
>JBAVNY010000705.1:0-8743 GCA_049691535.1 Candidatus Acidiferrum sp. | reverse complement strand
GAATTCTTCGCTGTCTTTCGCCTGGATCGAACCGGCTTGATGCGCAAGCGGCGCGAGTGTCGATTTCAACATTTCTTCATACCTTTTCCACGGCAGGGTCTGGCTCGTCTGGCCGCCCAGGCGATGGGCTACGTCAAGCAGCACGTCAGGCCATGCACGCGTGTCGTGCAGCGGCCGCATCGCCGGTGGCGCAACGCTTACCACCGACTGCGTTGTTCCCGACTCCGGAACATCATCGATCCACGATTCCAGAAACGAGTGGTCGGGAAGAATCAGATCCGCAAGGCGGCTGGTTTCGTCGAGGAAGCTCCCGAAACTCGCGATAAATGGCACTTTTTCAAGCGCCTCTTTTACCCGCCATCCCAATGGAGTTGCGAAAACCGGATTCGCTTCATGCACAAGTAGCACTTCGATTGGGCGCGGTTGGCCCGAAAGAATTTGTTGGGCCAGTGCACGGACCGAACTTGCCTGGCTCGCTCCTGAATTTCCCCGAGCCACCGCCCCAGCGGCCAACGGCGACTCTAGTGTGAACTGCAGTCCGCCTGGTTTTCCGACGCTTCCCAGCAGTGCATTCAACGCATTGACCGCGAGGGCCGTGAACAATCCGTTGGTCTGCGCTAGCGCTGTGCCGCCCACCATCGCGACTGCTGGTGATCGTGGGACCATCTCGCGCGCCAATCTCGTGATCGTTTCCGGAGGAACTCCCGTTTTCCACGCGATCGCCTCTGGTGAGTACCCTGGCAAGCCCTCGCGCCAGCCATCAATCCGCGTTCCGGCAGCGCCTGCCGTCTCCGCATGCCCAAGCTTCTCCTTCAGAATGACGTGGGCAATTCCCAGAGCCACGAGGCCTTCGGTGCCGGGGTGGGCGGCAATCCACTCGTCCGCATTCGCTCCCGTCTGGGATACGCGGGCCTCCACCTGGACAAACTTTCCTCGCACGCCCGAACGGTTCTGGCGCATCTTCCCGTACCCCACGCTTTGCGCCACTGGCGAATTCCAGGTGCCCAGGAAGTCCGAGCCAAAGGAGATCACATAACCCGAGCGGGCCAGGTCCACCGTCGGCAATTGTTCGTAACCGAAGCTCAGCCAGTTCGCTCGGCGCAACACGTCGTTGTCAAAAAATTCGAACGGCACCCACTCGGCTCCGCCGAAGCAGGACCGAAATCGCTCTAGTAATACTCTGCGCTGGCCGCGCTGCGGCGCGGTCAAGAAGGCCAGCGATTTTGTTTCGTGTTGAGAGGCCAACGGCTGCAGGTGCGTCAATAATTCCTGGATTGCTTCATCCCAACTCACCTGCGTAAATTGCCCCGAGCCGCGTTGCCCGGCTCGCTTCAAAGGATGCTTGATGCGGTCCGGGTTAAACGTGACCTGCAGTCCGGCCTCGCCACGCGCGCACAACTTTCCGTGGCTCACCGGGTGTTCAGGATTACCTGCTAATTTCTTGGGCAACCCCATTTTAATGATCCCGAACTGCCCGTTCCGGACCACCTCGGCTTCGCCTTCCATTACCCGCACATGGATTCCGCACCCTGCGGAACACATCGTACACACACCTGGTTTCCAGACCGCCACACCCGGCACAAGATCTTCTTCTGGTACGAAGCGGATGAATTGCGTTCCTCGGTTGCTGCACCCCTCTACTGCAAACGCCGCACTACTCAGGGCTGATAGGCTCAAAAATGTTCGGCGTTTCATGTTCTAAAAGCTCCTCTAACCGTCCGATACAGCGATCCTTCGTAGCTATGCCATTCGTTTCCTTAGTTGTGACAGGTCGTGCAATCTGCCGAGGCCCCCTTCGCCCTATGACAACTAATACAGAAATTCATGTTCAGCTTTTTTGATCGCACTGCAACGGTCTGTTGCGTCATATCTCCGTGGCACTCCTTGCAATCGACTCCCGCGCGAATGTGCGGCGCATGCCAGAACCGAACATGTTCCGAGGGATAAAACCAGTACACCGGCTGCCAGGGAACCTCCTGTTCCTTGGCCGCGTAGGCTGTCAGTTTCTTGATCTCAGGATTGTTGGTGGCGACCTCTTGGTGACACGCCATGCAGAAGCTGACGCTGGGTATTCCAGCGTCCGGTCCTTCCGTCACCCCCATATGGCAACTCGCACACTCCATGCCGTTCTTAAGATGAAGCTGATGATTAAATGCGATTGGCTGCACCGGTGTCGATTGCAATTGCAAGTATTCTTTGACGGAATCGATGAAGGGCTCACGGTTCGGTTTGAATACTGGAGAGAAATCTGCGGGTATGGCTGCGACGGGTGTTTCGGCCGCGGAGAAGGATGTTGAGAGTGCCTCCACTTTTCTCTCACGGATCCCCACCCACAAAAGTATTGCCGCACTGAACGTAACTGCCAGCAGCACTTCGAATCGTTGAAAACCGCGTCGACGACGATTGGAACGCTGACCTTCTCTCTCGCTAGTCGCAGCGTCCGTGGTCTTCAGTCGGGCTCGTGAAATATTCATTCGCGTCCTGAGCGGCAGTCGCGTCTCACTTCTACTTCCTCACTTCCGGCTACTTCTTTCCCAATTGCCGGACGTACGCAATCACGTCATTGATTTGTGTCTTGTCGAGGCTGGCCCCAAACGGCGGCATGTTCTTTTTGCCCTTATCAATCTGCAGGTAGAAATCGGCGTCCGTCTTCTTTTGCACATCGGCAGAGCGCAGGTCTGCGGCTCTCAGAGATTTTCCGAAATTCGTGTTGCCACTGCCGTCTTCACCGTGGCACTTCTTGCATTTTTCCAGGAATATTTTCTGCCCATTGACGGCGTCTCCTGGCTGCGCCTTGGACGGACTGGCGGTCGCAAACATGAATGCCAGCAGTAGGGCCCCGCCGACTTTGTGCCATTTCCTCACGATCGAGACTCGCTCCATGTTCTCTCCTCGACGCTTCCCGCTTGGGTTATGTGCTGCTCGAGTCGGACACTATGTCTATTCGACACGCACTGCGGTGACGGACATCACGCCTCTTCGTGTCCGTTGTCACAATCGCTCCCCCGGCGCACACGCAAGCCTGCATTAGCCAAGGATACGGTCTTTGATTGACTCGGAATCTTCGCACTAACCTGCCTCCGCGCCTGATGGGGCCGCACAAGTGCGTTTTGCCTGCCTATAAACGGGTTCGCGGAGATGAGAACTCAATCGACGTCCGATGACCGCTCTCTTCCTCGAAGACTTACCGGGACCTACGAGTTTGGAGCTGTTTGTTGAGTACTTGCCGTATCTGGGCTCCGAGCCGTTCCTTCGTAAATGGTTTGACAAGGATCTCGTGGTGAGCGTTCAGGATACCCTGTCTCAGTATCTCGTCGTCTGTGTAGCCCGACATATACAAGATGCATAAGCCTGGCTTCTTCGCTCTCAATGTCTCGACCAACGAGCGCCCATTCATTCCTGGCATCACTACGTCAGTAAGCAATAGATCAATTTGATCCTTGTGCTTCCCAAATTGCTCGATGGCTCGGTCGGGGTTCTCGGCTTCGATCACCTTGTATCCCAGCTGTTCTAGCTGGACGACTGTGACTTCGCGAAGAGGCTGATCATCTTCTACTAGTAAGATGGTCTCCGTTCCCCAGGAGAATTCAGCAGACTTCTTCCCCTTTTTGAGAATCGGCTCCGCCTGCACGGACGGCAGGTAAATATCGAACGTGGTGCCCATGCCGACTTCGCTGGTCACCGCGATGTATCCTTCACTCTGCTTAACAATCCCATATACAGTCGCCAGTCCCAGTCCGGTACCTTTTCCTGACTCCTTCGTGGTAAAGAACGGCTCGTAGATGTGTGTAACAACCTCTGGTGTCATGCCGCAGCCCGTGTCGGCAACGGTTAGCTTCACGTAGTCGCCTGTCTTGGCCTCCAAATGCGTGTCTACAAATTCTTGGTCCAAATGGACATTTGCAGTCTGAATTTTCAGGCTTCCGCCGGTTAGCAATGCATCGCGGGAATTCACGACCAGGTTCATTAATACCTGTTCTATTTGGCCGGGATCCGCTTTTACCGAACCCAAGACAGGCTCGAGGCAAAGCGATACGCTTATGTGCTCACCAATCAACCGCTGCATCATCTTGTGCAACTGTTCGACACTTTTGTTTAGGTCCATTATCACAGGCTGCAAGATCTGCTTCCGACTGAAGGCTAGCAGTTGTCGTGTGACAACCGTGGCACTGCGAACCGCCAGCCGTATGCGTTCGCAGTATTTCTCTGTGAGTTCGTCCGACGGTAGGCGCTCCGCCAGCAATTCCATATTCCCCAGGATCACGCCGATGACGTTATTGAAGTCATGGGCCACACCTCCCGCAATTTGGCCGATGGCTTCCATCTTTTGCGCCTGGTGGTATTGCCGTTCCAAGCGACGTCGCTCAGTGATATCTTCAACGATCACTTCATAGTGGCTTACCGACCCATCTTGTTTGCGAACTACGCCTCCAGTCGTTCGGACCGCGATGACTTGTCCGTCTTTGCGCCTCCAGTTAACCTCGATTCCGTCCATGCGTGGGCTGGAGTCATAGCCAGCCAGAATTGATCTCCGCACGGACGCGTCCTCATATATGTCGCGGTCCAAATTACGCGTTAACAACTCCTGCTTCGAGGCGTACCCCAACATGGCTACCAGAGCTGGGTTCACATCCAGCAAAGAACCAGCTCGATCTGACCGATAGATGCCGAAAGTTGCATTTTCAAAGAGGCTGCGGTACTTCTGTTCCGACTCTCGTAAAGCCCGCTCTGCCTCCACGCGAGCGGATATGTCAAGGAAAGTGACAACAGCGCCCGCGAGGTGACCGGCCTTATATATCGGATAGGACCAGTATTCCGCAGGGAAACTCGTTCCGTTGGCACGCCAGAGCACTTCGTCGGTGACATGGGAACGTACGCCATCACGACCAGCGCGGTAGATTTGGCATTCTTTCTCTGGGTAGGAGGTCCCATCTGGCCGGGTGTGGTGGATAAGCGCGTGCATGTTTTTGCCGAGCAAATCTTCAAGGGACTGGTGGCCCAGCAGACGGACACACGCAGGATTGCAAAATGTACAGTTTCCTTCTAGATCGAGGCCATAGATCGCTTCGGCTGTGGAATTCAGCAGTAACCGATACTGTTCTTCGCTTTCCTTAAGGGATTCGGTCGCGTTTTTCAGAGCCGTGACATCGACGCCGACACCCAGCATGTGGCTCGATCCATTGCGGATCAGGATGCCACGCGCATCGATCGAGCACGTTGTTCCATCCGGTCGTACTACTCGATACTCTGCGGAATACTCTTTTGCGATTCCATCGAGGACCCCTCGAATCGCTTTCTCAACCCTCGGGCGGTCCTCTGCGTGAAGTCTGCTGACGGCATCCTCGACGCGGCCGGAGAATGTTTCTCGGGTATAACCGAACTGACGGTAAGTCTCGTCTGACCAAACAACGGTGTTGGCGACAACGTCCCAATCCCACAGCCCAATTCGGAGGCCAGCCTTCTGGGCCAATTCCAAGCGCTTCTGCCACTCAGAAGACCGATCCGTCTCACCAAGCGGGACATAATCTCTAAGCATATTAACTCCTCGTAACGACTCTGATGGTCGCCTAGACAAATGAATGTGACCTACGTCACATGACACCCCTTAGTCAATAACCTGTCACTGAAGCTCCGTGCAGGCTCTATACGGCGTTCCGGAATATCAGCAGCCCGAAGATGCTGAGGCAACGCGCCTCGCAGGTGAGCCTTTCATCGAGTTACGCTTGAATTCCGCATGGCTCCTGACGGGGTAATCGCCGAAGGTCATCCATTGGCACACTGGGGAGCCGGTAGTCTCTTTCCAGCCTTCTTTTTCCTTTACCAGCAAATGATAGGAGCCGCTGCCGCAGTCCGGACCGCAGACTGCCCCAACATAGGCGATGGCGTGAGTTCGGGAAGCGTCAAAACCGACAGCGGACACCTGATACACGGAAGTCTCGAAGAGCGCGGGAGGAACGTCTTTATTGTTTTGCGTCGGGGCCAGCCAGGTGTGTTTTCCTGTGAGATTCGTAAATTTGTATCTAAACTTCAGATTGATTTCCTTTCTTAAGTTCCAGTATTGCTTATTTTTGTCGCGAAAATCGGCGGCTGCACTAGCAAATTCCGTTGGAACTCTGCTACACGATTGAAAAGAGTCGGCGTTTATGCCCGATACGGTTAAGGGAGAAAGTAGAAAAGGGGCAAGTAAAAAACTTGGATCCATCTCCGAATGAGCGTGGCTCAGAAGGATGGAAAGAACGACGTAACCATCGGCATCTTTATAGTCGGCGGCCTTGGGAGGTGCGGGGGTTTTCTGGGCGAATAGAAGTACTGCGCAAGAAAGAAAGCACAGGACAGCCAAGACAGAAATGCTTCGCCTCATATTAAACCGGAATTTCCGGTTTGGACCTCCGGCTCGTGCACTGTACACCTCCTTTGCTCTCCTACGCAAAAAACTTGCCGCCGTAGCAGGTCCTTGGGCGAGATTGCTGGGTTCCGACATATTCAGTTCCGGCAAGTTCCGGTGGCCACAGCACCCGCGATTTCCATTCCGTCGAATGGTGAAGTCGCGTTTCGATGTTTGCCGTCCAACGTTAGCTTAACCGCTTTAACTTGCCGCTAGCCGTTCAGGGACACGCAATTCCTCCCGACGTACGTGCCGACTTCACAGAGAAGAACGAGGCGGGTTGCCTGATCGAATCGTTCGGCGGCGTTCGGAATCTTCGTTTCATGTCCAGCAACGAAGAAGAGAAACTTTTCGCAAGAGACTGGAGCGAATTCAACAAAAAATACGGCGAAGGCGCAGAGCGAGTGGCTATGTCACGAATTGGATTCAGTTCCGACAAATCGTTGGCGCTGCTTCACATCCTGTATTCGTCGTCAGGGGTTTGTCGGCGGAGGTTGCGTTGGGGCGGAGGATGCCGGAAGCACGGAGGTTGTGGGAGCCGGTTAGATCGAGTTTGAAGATGCCGTTCGGTGAAGAAGAGAATGTAAAGGTGGAAGCGGGAAAAGTGTCCGCGGCGAAAATGCCATTGTTGGCGTCGCTGGAATCGCTTGTGCCGGCGAAGGCTTGATCGGAGCAAGGGGAATCATCCCGGCAGATTCCGATTCGGCCCTTGAGGAGTCGGCTGGAATCAGCGGCTTCGAAAGTGCCACTGATGTAAAGAGGGCCTTCGGCGTCGGAGCCGGAAAGCAGGAATGTGTAGGAGCCGCGAAGCATAGCAGAGGCAGGAGCGGCGATGACGGTAACCGCAGCAGCGCCGTAATCCGCGGAATTGGCATTGGCTGTTGCAGTGACTGTGACGAGAGCGGGATTCGGAATGGTCGCGGGAGCGGTGTAGAGTCCGGCGGCGGAGATGGAGCCGCAATCCTGGGTAGAACAACCGGCGCCGCCGACACTCCACGCAACGACGGTGTTGGAGGAGCCAGTCACGGTGGCGGCGAATTGCTGGGCGGTGGCAACAACGACGTTTTGCGTTTTGGGATCGATGACGACGGTAACGGATTTGCCGCCACCCAAACCGAGATCGTTTTCGATGCTTTTGATATTACAAGCCGCGCAAGAAAAACAAGACAGAACCAAGAAGACTGTGGTGAGTCGTCGCATGCCCACTCCGTCGCAGACGCCGGATGGGTATGCTGAACTTTGGAGAAATTCAGTTCAATCGCACACGGCAGTGATGTAGGGAATTGTGGAGGATTGGACGGTTGTTGGCAATCTGCAAAGAGAGCGAGCGTGTCAAGGTTGAGAGTTCGAGATGCGGGAGGCGTGACTCGGTGTTTTGCGTCCACCTCGATGATCTGGCTTCACAAAGAAATTCAAGAAATCTCCCGGTGCCAAGTCCTGGTTAACGCACGACTTCCCGGGCACCAAAAAGGAATTATTTTGTGATCGACGGTCTGTCGTCCCAAGCGCGATCAATGACGGTGCGGAGAGACTGTTCAGACTGCTCTCCAGTGTAATAACTCACGACGCGGCCGTCTCGACCTACAATGATTATGGCTGGAATACCGACAACTTGAAATTGATCGATGGTATTTCGTTCTGGATCAACTAGAACAGGTAGATCCCACTGATTGGTTTCCAAGCAGTGCTTCACGACCGAGGGTTTTTCATCAGAAATACCCCAAATCTCTAGACCTTTGGTTTCATATTCACTCCCAATCTTCATTAATGTCGGCATTTCATTTCTACACGGGCCGCACCAGGTTGCCCAAAAATCCAGCAGGATAATCTTGCCCCGTGCCGATGACAAGCGAACTGAACGGCCAGCCAAGTCGAGGAGATTGAAGTCTGGGGCTTCGCGGCCGACCCATTCGGGTCGAGGCTGTGGATGTTGGTTAATTCGGTCTTCGGAAGCTTCAATGAGCCATCGCGGGGGAGGCTGATTCAGCTTCACGGAATCAACCGTGTAGATCCAGTGATATAGGGCTGAATCCTTATCCCGTCGTTGGAACTGCGCAAACTCTTGTTTTAGGACGAGAAGTCTCGAGGTATCGATCCAATACTTTATGGTGCGTTCCTCGGGTTTCCATGTTTCTCGGTTGTAGGTTACTTCCAGAACATAACACTCAATGGATCTGCCTTCCAACTCCACGGACTGCGAGGCGAGTTCTTTCACACTTTCGACGTCCGAGGCTATCCGATCGTAGTGCCCCAAATGATTCGGCATCGTCATCCCAGTTTCGAGCTGGTCAGGCGCCGCAAGCTTTCCGTGAGCATCGGATATGGCGGGTAGCTCAAATCTTACGGCCTCCTCATACC
>JBAVNY010000704.1:0-4794 GCA_049691535.1 Candidatus Acidiferrum sp. | reverse complement strand
AAGCATGCCAGTTCTAGTGCGGGTGAAGCGGCGATAAGATTTGCATTTTCAATCAGTTGGATTCAAAGAATCGATGGGTATGCGTTCCAGATTGGGCTACTTGGCCCATTTGGCGAAGGTGGCTGCGTGAACTGACGCACCCTTGAGAGATGGCGTTAGGCGCCACGACCGTGCAGGCCGATGGTAGCAAGAAGTAGCCGACTACACCGGCGGCCAAGACCAGTGCAGCGACTATGCGCAGCCGATTCGGCTCTGGGCGATCTTCGAGGTAATCGCCAATGGAGGAACTGAGGGAAAAAACCTCGAGGCCGGCACCCAAGCTGGCGGCGACTTCGACCAGGCCGTATTGGCGGAAGAGCGCGAGCAGAAAAGTTGCAGCGCACGCGAGCGCGGCGGCGATCATCGTAGCTATGGTCCCCACGTGAGTCTTCATCGCATCCCTATTCTCATGGCTTTCTTCTATCACGTATGTCGTGCGGAAGGCTATTCGTTGAAGCGCGGATGAGTGAAGTGAAATTTGCGTTTAGCTGTCTGCGCGAGAGCCGGTTGGTTACTTGCCGCCGGTTGTTAAGCCGGGCATTACAAAGGTGGGGCGGACTTCTTTGCGCTTCGACCAGTCGTGATAGGTGTGGCATTCGAAGCAGCGCGATTCGGCGTGGTCGGGTCCCGGAGCGTGGCAGGTTTTGCAATTTGTGATTCCTGGGACCAAGACGTCGGCGGTTTCGGTGCTGGTTAGCGCTTTGGTGTGGCAACCCACGCAAGAAAAGCCGCGGTGGGCGTCATGATCGAAGCGTGCGTGCGGCAACCAGCGCGGCGTTACACGGGCTGGGGCGATGTGGGGCAGGGAAGTGGGCGGCCCGCCAAGTTCGAGCGTGTGGCATTGTTTGCAGGATTTGCGCCAGAGTAGTTCTTCGGCGTCGGCGGTGCGTTCGGTGACCCACTGGGATGGGGAGAGCACGCTGAGTTCTGGGGCGATTATTTTTCCGGTTAACTCTCGGTTGGGATCACGCATGACGCGAAGTTCGCTGGGATGCGCGGCGATGTAGTCCTGGAATTTGTGTACTACGAAGGCGTGGACGATTTCTGGTGTGTCGTGGGGCACGCCATCTTCGAAGCGCTTGTCGAAGGTTAGTAGGTGGCAGCCGGCGCAGGCGGTGGCGAATTTTACTGCAGCCACTAATTCGCGGCCGGATGTTTTGTGAGGGGATGACAGGGTTCCACTCCCTTGCGGTAACAATTCCACGTCGACCTTGTAGGTTACGTTCGCCGCAACATAGCGCGCATCGGCATACTTCCATTCCGTTGCGGCGGCGGTACGGGTGGCCGTTGCAGTTGCGGGGGCGCGGTGGCAGTCTGCGCATTCCAATTGGACCATCGGGCCATTCGGGCCGCGTCGAATTGGCTTCATGTGAATGGCGTGATTCAGTGCGATCGTGGCTGGATCCTTTTTTGCGTCGCGCAGTACGACAAATTCTGGGTGGCCATCTTCGAGGCTGTGGATGTGCGTCGCATAGGGCACGGCGGCAGTGTTCACTTTCAAATTTGCGTGGCAGTTGGCGCAGCTTTGATCGCTGGCGGCGGTGATGTTTACGCGACCGCGATGTTCCATGTGGCAGGTTGCGCACGCGGGGACTGCTGCTTTCACTTCTTCATCGTGATGAACTGGGCCGTCGTGGCAGGCGAGGCACGCGGCGTCTGCTGCTTTGGAGGAAAATTCTTCGGCCTGTTGGACATGGCAGGCGGCGCACTGTTTTTCGAGAACGGCGTGAGCTTCGCTCATTCTTCCGCTGGAATATACGCGGGAGTCGCGGGCTGCTCCGCGCCATGCGATCCAACCTAGCGCTAGCAGCGGCACCAGCACGCTGAGCCACAACTTCGCGCTCTTGAACGGCGTCGCCCGCTTGAAATAATTCAAGTCGATCCGTTGTGCCAGCTTTTTGGTTGTTCTAAGTCGCGCCATTCACTCCGTCCGCACTGTCAGCCAGTTCTCTGTGTCCTCTGCGTTCTTGCCTCGGCGTTCTCTGTGTTAAATCTCTCTCTTCTTCTGCCAAGGTCGACTTGCGACTAATATTTCAGCGCCATCACTGCATGCACTGCGCAAAGGACAAGCAGCGCCAACGAAATTGGGATGTGCACCAGAAGCCAGCCGTGCAGCCAGCGGTGCAAGCGCTCTTGCAGGATCAATTGGCGGGCCTCGTCGCAGATGTCTTCTAAATCCTGAATGGTTCCCTGTGCCGCTGAGGGGAGCACGGTGCGCAATGCGGCAAAGGCGTTCGCTGTCTTCTGGGTGTCGCCGAGACGCTGGCCGCGGCGTCGCGGTTCGTCCAGGAATGAACGCATTTCCTGAAGATAAAATCGCTTTAGCGGCTCGGCTTCATGCGGGCTTAGCAAAATGATTTCTGGCGCAGCTGCCACTGCCGCGCTGGCTCCGGCGCTTACTGCTGCCGAAGTGCGCAGCGGGGCCGCTCCTGCGGCGATTGGCCGCAGAGCGCGAAATCCCCCGCCGCGTTCGCCGTCCGCTTCTTTCTCTTCAGTTATGCCCAGCGAGCCACAAATGGCTTCGATGCTGCGGTCCGCTTCTTCGCGAAGCAGATTTCGGACGTTGCCAATTTCGTCGTAGATGGTTTCCAGCGGGACGTCGGCGGTCATGACGCGCGGGAGATAATTTTGTAGCACAGCGCCAAAGATGCCGCTGGCCACGGTGATAATCAGCAGCCACATCAGGACGCGGGTCAGCGTTCCACCAAAGTGAAAGCCGCCATGAAATAGGATCAGGGGCAGACTTAAGAGGCCTAGCCAAAGATGGCCGCGCATCCACGCTTGGGCTCGGCCCAGGCGCCAGGTGGGAACGCGCTTGCGTGCGCCCAGGAGAGCTGCAAAAAGCATGAACGCGAAGCCCAAGATGCCGAACGCTAAGCCAATAGTGCTGCCGCCGCGTGGACCGGCAGGAGCGCTCATTGCGTAGGCCGCATACACTACGCCGCTTACTGCCAGAATCGCCTGCGATCCGAGGGCCCAGCCGCGTTGTGTTGCGTCCATTCTCATTGTGAGTTTTTCGTTAGTGCTCCAATCGTCCCAATCATTAGGCGCGACTCTGAAGGGAATGTTCGGAATGAGGAACTCTGCACGCGCGTCGTGTAGCTTATGCGCGATGGCGTGGGTGAGGTTGAATCTAAATCCCCACACGCAACTACGGCGTGTGGGGCACCCCGTGTCCGGTTTGTCGCTTCCATTCTCATCGCACTATCTTTGACCCATCAAGCCTGCGAAGAAGGTTTTGGGGTCTACGCGATGGGCGGCGTCGTGCGGGCAGGCGTAGACACAACTCGGTTCTTTCAGGTGCGTGCAGAGATCGCAGGACGTGGCCTTTTGTTTCACGGCGGCCTTCTTGCGGCCGGCATGGTCGGGATCTTCGGCCAGCACTTCGAATGGATGAAGATTGATATTGCCGTAGGGGCAATTTCGAGCGCAGAGGCCGCAGCCGATGCACCAATCTTCGATAATCACCTCCAGGGAATTTCGTCGGCGGATTGCGCCGACCGGACAACCCACCATGCATAGCGGATCGCGGCACTGCCGGCAGGATGTGGCGACCAGATAATTCTCGAATCGTAAGCCGTCGCGAACCAAACGAGTCACGCCGTCGTGCGCATCGGCGCAGGCATTCACACAGGCGTCGCAGCGGGTGCAATTTTCCAGATCTAGAATCAGAAGGCTTTGCGCTTCCATCAGGCCTTGCGACAGGAATTGGTCGATGGGCACGCTATGCACCATCTGGAGGCGTTGTGCATTGGCGGCGCGCCGTCCGGCGGCCACCGCTTCCAACCCCGATCGCACATTTGGGTAGCGGGCGACCATCTCGCGGAAGTCATCCCTGGAAATCTTGACCAGTTCCACGTGATCGAGAGCGGTGCAAGTCGCAGTGCGCACTCCGCCGCCGAGCAATCCGATCTCGCCGAAATAATCGCCGCGCGACAAGTAGGCCAACACCAGTTCGCCGCCGGGATAGCCCTCGGAAATTTTGACGAAGCCGATGCGCACCAGATAAAAACTGTCCGCGGCCTCGCCCTGCTGTGCGATGACTTGACCCGGCGCGTAACGGACGAGTTCGACGCTGCTCTTCAGATGCTCGATAAAATCCGGAGCTAATTCTGCGAACATCGGCACGCCACGCAGATGCGTTTCCAGCGCTCTTTGCCGGTAGGTCTGATCGATCTGGGCGCGAAACGTTTTGTTCTTCATCATGATGTCCAGCACGTTGCGCAACATCTCGTAGGCCAGGACATCGCTTTCCGCGCGGACCGTCGCGGAGCGCGGATAGAAATTCATGCAGGTCATCTCGCCGAAAAGATCGCCCGGGCCCAATTCCGCCACGGGATTTCCGTAGGACAAATCGACGGATGCATCGATAGGAATGGTGCGGTCTCGGGCTTCTTCTTCGCGCTTATCGTCTTCGCGGCCGACCAATGTGCTTTTCAGGCGTTTGAAAAATCCGCGAGCGCCGCCTTCGGTTTTGACGTGGGCTATCGGGGTGGCGATGGCTACTTGCGCCTTGCCTTCCACGATAAAAAATGCGGTGGAACCAAATTCGCCCTCGCGACAAACGACTTCGTCTTTGCGAAAACGGCGTTTCACGATGGCGCCGCGATTCAATTCCAGAAACGTTCCGGAAACTCCGGCGAAGACCGGCATCCGGTGTAATTCTTCGGCGCTGAGAGGTTGCGTTCCGTTCACACCGGCAATCGCCGTACCCGCCGTTCCTTTATTCGTCAAGGCTCCGGTCGGGCACGACAC
>JBAVNY010000703.1:0-6006 GCA_049691535.1 Candidatus Acidiferrum sp. | reverse complement strand
GATTATTTTTGCTGTCCACGAGTCGCCAGAGGGCGGCTACGAAGCCCGTGCCCTTGGACACTCCATTTTTTCGCAAGCGGAATCCCTCGAAGAACTCAAAGCCATGCTCCGCGATGCCGTTAAATGCCATTTCGACGATGCCGATAAGCCCAGTGTCATTCGCCTCCACCTCGTGAAAGACGAGGTTATTCCTGTTTGAAAATTCCTCGCGATGTGAGTGGCGAGGATCTCGCACGAGCCCTTCGTAAATTCGATTACAAAGTTACGCGCCAGAGTGGTAGCCACATGCGGCTGTCTTCAAATAAAATGGGTCGCGAACACCACGTCACTATCCCCGCGTACACCTCGCTGATGATTGGAACTATTTCTCAAATATTGAGTGACGTTGCGAACTACCTCGAAATCCGTCGAGAGCAACTGACTAAAGGTCTTTTCTAGATACTCACTGCCTGCTAACTTCTTTCGCGAGCCCGCAATCATGACCCCCAACGACTTTCGCCGACTCGCCCTCGCTCTTCCTGGCGCTGAAGAAGGCTCCCACATGGGCCACGCCGACTTCCGCGTCGGCGGCCGAATCTTCGCCACCCTCGCCTCGCAATCCCAAGGCTACGGCAATCTCATGCTCACTCCTGAGCTGCAACAACTCTTCGTCACTGACCTCCCTGAAGTTTTTCTGCCAATCCCCGGTGGTTGGGGACGCATGGGCAGCACCCACATCCGCCTCTCCGCCGCCTCCGAAGATGTTCTCTCTGGCGCCCTTCGCACCGCCTGGCAAATCCGCGTAGACAAAAACGCCAACACGGGCAAGCCCCGCAAATTCTCGCCTCGCTCCAAGCCAAACTCAAAAGCGAAATCCCCCAGAAAATCAAAGTAGGGAACCAGCGCAACGCACCCAGTCGCTCTCCTTAACGCGCCTCTCTGCAACATGCAGGCTGTCATCCCGACCGGAGCACGCCCCGTGCGCAGTGGAGGATCGTGGCGCGATCGCTCCACAATCAAATCACCTGATATCAGCCCAATCGCCCATCAATAAACAAAAGACCCCGCCGCACCCGCAACGGAGTCTCGTCCCTAAAATCCCGCACTCCCTTACTTCGCCTTCTCGTCCGCTATCCACTTAACCGTTCGCGCCTCCAGCATATCCAACGGCAACGTTCCTCCATCCAGCATCTCATCGTGAAATTTCCGCAAATCAAACTTCGCTCCTAATTCCTTTTGCGCCCGTTCCCGCAACTCCCGAAACTTCAACTGTCCCAACTTGTAACTCAGCGCCTGCGCTGGCCACGAAATGTACCGGTCCGTCTCCGACTGAATCGTTGGCTCATCCACCGCGCCCGACTTCCGGAAGAATTCCACCACCTGCTCACGCGTCCATCCTTTCGAATGAATCCCCGTGTCTACCACCAATCGCACCGCGCGAAATAATTCCGACGACAGCCTGCCATAATCCGACACAGGATCCTGATAGAATCCCACTTCTTTCCCAAGCTGTTCCGCGTACAGCGCCCAGCCCTCGATGTACGCGTTAAAGCCAAGTCCATGCAGCCGGAATTTCGGCAGTCCCGTCAACTGTTGCTGCACCGAAAGCTGCATATGATGTCCCGGCAGGCCTTCGTGATACGCCACTGCCTCGTCATCCACCAGCGACCGCTCCGCAAAATTCGACGTTGCCACCACTACGCGCCCCGGCCTCTTCCCATCCGGCGTTCCCGTCACGTAGTGCGTCGCGGCCGCCGATTGAAACGCTGGAATCGCCTCCACCGTCACCGGCGACTTCGGCAGTAGTGTGAACAGTTCCGGAAGTTTCGGCTCCATCTGCGCAATGTACTTTCGAAAATCGTCCAGTATCTGATCTGCGGAAGTGGGGATGTACTTCTTGTTCGTCTTCAGCGATTCGCGAAACGTCGCAAGGTCCGCGAATCCCTGCTTCTTGGCGATCGCCGTCATCTCCGCCTCGATACGCTCGATTTCCCGCAACCCCAGTTGATGAATTTCATCCGCGGTCATGTGCGTAGTCGTTCGCGCGTAAATATCGTTCTGATACCGCTTTTCGCCATTCGCCAGCGACGTGATCGCCAGCGTGGCCCGTCCATGCGGCGCATATTCCGTGCGCACGAATTCCGCGAACTCCTTGTACGCCGGCAGCACATCCTTCTCCACCGCCGCGGTAATTTCCTGCGTCAGCCGCGTCTGCTCCTCGGGGCCAATCTCCTTGGGGTATTTTCTTGTGGGATTCAAAAACGGATCGGAATCAATAATCCCCTGACACTGCGCAGGGATCTTCTCAATCAGAAATCGCACCGGCATTAAATTATCTTTTACGCCCGCGCGCAACACTTCCTCCGACTGCCGCAACGCCCGCGGTATCTGGTGCAGTCGCGCCACGTAATCCTCATAATGCTTTACCGAATCCAGCGGCACCGACAGCGGCAAATCCGCCAGGGAGGTGTGGATTCCGTTTTGCTGGTTGATCGGCATCTCATATTCTTGCAAATCGAAATCCGCGATGCGCTGCTGTAGCACGCGGATCAGCAGGTCGTGCGAAAGCTGATCCTGATCCGAAAATCCGGCTGTGCCGATCGCTTGCAGCCGTGCCAGAAAGTCCCGATTCGTTTTGTTCCGCCGCGCAATCGCCGCCAGCGAATACTCCGCCAGTTTGTCGTTGTACCGGTAATCCCCGAACGCCGTAGCCCGCTCCGGAAACTCCCGCAAATCCGATTCATACTGTTCCTCGAACACGGCGTTCTGCGACGCCACCCGCTCCGCCACAGTCGTCCCGTCCTGGGCGAGCAGGGAAGTACCAACCGCCAGCGCAGTTACAAGCCCGAACCCAATACTCCACATTTGTATCCGCATGCGCGCCAGACTACCAGACCACCCAACTGAAGCGCACCACAAAATCGATGAGGTCCATTCGTATTCGTTCGGTCGCTCCAAACGCCCACCCAATTCCGCGTTTCCGCCCATTTTCTTGCCAATTCCCGACTCACCCGTTACACTCATTGTTTCGCACACCACTTAAGGATTACCGCCAGAGATGCTGCTGAATCGCGACTACATCGGACACATGGCCTCGCAAGTCGTCAAAAAACTCATTGAAGAAGAATTGGTCGAGATCAAGGAAAAAGACCTCGACGGCGTCATCGCCAAGGTCCGCGCCCGCATGACCGAAGAAATCACCGTGGAAGATAAAGTCAACGAAGAAGTTCGCAACATCCTTACCCAGTATCAGGACGAAATGCGTCGCACCGGCATCTCCTATCAGGAAATGTTTAAGAAGGTGAAGGGCCAGATTGCCCGCGACAAGAAATATATTTTGCGCTAGGGAAGAGAGCGAACCATCGCATGCGCTTGAGCCGTGAAAAAATTGTCCGCATCTCCCACCAGGTCATCGATCTCCTGGTGCAAAGCAACGACGTCGTGTTCGTCGAAGACCGCGACACCATTCGTCAGCACATGGTCCAGACCATGACCAATGTCCTCCGCGAAGAAGAAAAGGTTGAAGTGGAAGTTCGCAAGCGCATCACTTCCCAGAAAAAAGAAATTCTCGAAGGCAGCGAAGAATGGGACCTCCTTTTCCGCAAGTATTACAGCGAAGAACTCCGCCGCATGGGCATCTCCGCCGCTCCAGAAGAACATCAAAAAGCCGGCCACGGCCACCGCACCTACTAACCACCACCCCGTAGCACAGCCATTCCTGGCTTTGCATCTCGGAAGCATGACTTAGCTCATAGATCGCGGGTATACAAACCACCACCTGCGAACCTCCTAATTCCTCCAAATTCCATGAGACCAGAAGCACTTACCCATCATCTATACCTATGAACGCTCGCCCCGTCCCCGAGGTCAGCCGTAAGCCACAACCCCTTCGTCGATAAGATCGATTCACTTTGTCCCGTAGCGCTTCGAATGCACCAGACTCACCTCCACGCCCCAAGACACCAATCCTGGGGTGTCGTCACCTGCGACCTTTGCGGCGAACAATTCATCCTCGGTTTCAATCGCATTCACCTCACTTGGACCAACGCTGAGGACTGCGCCAAATTATTCGAAGCTCTGCTCGCGGAAGATCACTTCAACAAACGCGCCCACTCCGATTGCTACGACATCCCGGACTGAAAAGTACTGTAGGGTTTTAGCAAAGCACGAGTCGAGTCTAAGCAATAACTGCGGCACGATGAAGCAACGCCTGGAACCGCGGGTCGGAACGCAGGCTATCCATCCGCGAGTCAGACTTTAAAGACGTAGAAAGGTCCAAAGATTTCTCGGTGTAGGCTTTTTCCAGGAACTCAAACGCTTTGTCCTTCTCGCCGAGTCCCGCGTATATAGTTGCGATGGCATACGGCGACACATACGCACTCTTCGACTTTCGCTCCAAGTCACTTGCAATGTTCTTGGCTTCTGCTGTTCGGCCAATCCGCGAATACGCATACGCCAGTTCACTCACCGCACTCTCGTCACCATCCGACATTTCAATTGCCTTCTGATACTCAAAAATAGCTTCCTGCAATTTTCCCTCACCCTCATACCCCACGCCCAGGTAATAATGCTCCAGCCATTCGCTCGGATCAGACACCATTCCTCTGCGGCTCGCTTCAATCAATCCATCATAGTCCCGCAGCTCAGAATAAGTGGCGGATTCAGTCAGCGCGGCACTGGGGCTCAGATCCAGCTCTTTACTCTTCGCAATTTCTGCCAGGGCCTCGGCGCGTCGTCCGCGAAAGGCAAGGTAAATAGCGCGATCCTCATGCGCGCAACTGTAACTTGGCGCCAGCGCGATGGCCCGGTTGAACTCTCGTTCCGCCTCATCCAATTTCCCCTCGTATCGCCAATTCAGCACGCCCAGCGTGTCGTGAGCTTCGCCGATACTATCGTCTAGTTCCAGTGCTTTGTGTACTGCCTCCTCCGCCAATCGCTCTGCGACTTCTGGTGAAATCTGGTGCGAAAATCCGAGGTAAACATAAGCATCCGCCAACCCCGAGTATGCCAAGGCGAAGCCGGGATCTTTACGAATCGATTGTTCGAACAACCCCTGCGCCGCCTTCAGCGACTGAGGCTTGGTGAATTCCGTCGTCAAGTAAAAACGTCCGCGAACATATGCCTCGTACGCTTCTGGATTTACCTGCCGTACCGATCGAAGCCGCGCCTGCAGTTCCGGCGTTAGCTGTGCGCGAACCTGCCGGGCGATGTTCTCAGCCACTTCACTCTGTAAGCCAAGCACATCGTCAAGATCGCGCTCGTAGCTTTCCGCCCACAGGTGTTGGTCGGTCGTCGCATTCAGCAGTTGCGCCGTTATGCGCACCCGTCCACCCGACCGTAGCACCGACCCTTCGACGATCGCGTCCACATTCAATTCCCGCCCGATTTCCGGCAGACTCTTCTTCGTGCCCCGATACCGCATCACTGAAGTTCGCGAGATCACCCGCAGCGAGTCCACCTTGGCCAGGTCGGTGATCAACTCATCGGTCATTCCATCAACCAGATAATCCTGCGAGGAATCACCAGACAAATTATCAAGTGGCAGCACCGCGATGGATCGCACGCGACCGGCCGCATTTGCGTTGTAGGTAGCGGTCCGCACCAGCCACAGGGTCGACCCCGCCGCAAGAAACGCCAGCAGCACAAACGCCAACCGCCGCCCGAACTCGCGTTGGCCTTACGCCATTCGGAGCTCCATCAGCTTGCCCATTTTCGCTGACAGGCAACTGCGGCTCGGCCTCGATTCTCTTTACGGGTGCAATGAACCGGTATCCCCGGCGCGGCAGCGTTTCGATGTATCGCGGCGTGTCCGCCGAATCGCCCAACACTTCGCGCAACCGGGCAATGGCGTTATGTAAGCTATGGTCGAAGTCCACAAAGGTATCGGCCGTCCAGATTTCTCCCCGCAATTCCTCGCGCGTCACTACTTCGCCCGCGCGGTTCAGTAGCGTCCCGAGTATCTGAAGAGGTTGACCCTGTAGCCGGAGTTTTATGCCGCGTTTCCGAAGTTCGCCCGCGCGGATATCC
>JBAVNY010000702.1:0-3585 GCA_049691535.1 Candidatus Acidiferrum sp. | reverse complement strand
GCGCATCACGTATGTGCCGGAGCTGAAGCAGTATGCCATTGCGTATACGTCGTATTCGCGTGGCGGTCCCGGCGTTTCCCTGGCACTCACCAAGGATTTCCGCAGCTACGAACGCTTGGGCGTGGTCATGTCGCCCGACGATAAGGATGCAGCGCTGCTACCGAGACGGATTAATGGATTCTGGGCGCTGATCCATCGGCCGATGACACCATTGGGTGCGCACATTTGGATTTCGTATTCGCCGGACATGCGGCACTGGGGCAATCACAAATTGATGTTGGAAGCGCGGCGAGGCGCGTGGTGGGATGCGAACAAGATTGGAATGTCTCCACCGCCCATCGAGACGTCGCGAGGCTGGCTAATGATTTATCACGGCGTGCGGCGGACGCCATCGAGTTCGATTTACCGGCTTGGGCTGGCCCTATTCGATCTTGACGAACCGGAAAAGTGCCTGGTGCGCGGCGATTCGTGGATGTTCGCGCCCGAAGCGGACTACGAACGACGCGGTGATGTGCAGGACGTGGTGTTTCCCTGCGGGTACACGATTGCGGCAGACGGTGACAGCATTAATTTGTATTACGGCGCGGCGGATTCGAGCATTGCGCTGGCACGAGGTAGTGTGCGAAGTTTGCTGACTTGGCTGGACGCCAATGGGCACTCGGAAATAGCGAATGAACGGCGGCAGCGGCATACACCGGTGCTGGTGGGCCCAGTTTCTACGTAGTTTTCTTCGACAATCGAGCGCAGAAACGCCACGGTTTGCCTGGTGGAAGGGTTCTCGTGCGGAGATGTCTGCGCCAAAACACTGGCGATTTGTGTGAATACAATCTGAAAGAATTTTCAGCTTCAAATTCCTAAAAATATTCGGTGGGATAGGAAAAAGCGGATTCGTGTAGAATCTGGTTGCTCATTTGTCATCATTTGATGGAACGCTACGAAAAGGACAGCCTCATGCCAAAGAAATCAGTAAAGAAGTTAGGAGTATTCATCGCGGCCACTATGGGCTTCGCGATTGTTACCGGCGTCGCTCTGCGCGCCGGTACACCGAAACCGGCCGGCTCGGGCTACAAAGTTTCGACCAGCATTCCGGTGGCGGGAGAAGGCGGCTGGGATTATCTGATTGTGGATGGCGACGCGCGGCGACTGTACTTTTCGCACGCGACGCACACAGTCGTGTTTGACGCGGATTCCCACGCGGTGGTCGGCGACATTCCTGATACGCAAGGGGTACACGGAATCGCGCTGGCACCGGATCTGGGCCGCGGCTACACGAGCAACGGGCGCGGCAACAGCGTGACCATTTTTGATTTGAAAACGCTGAAGACGATCGGCACCGCGAACGCGGGAACGAATCCGGACGCGATTATCTACGAGCCGGTGACGAAGCGCGTGTTCGCGTTCAACGGGCGCAGCAAAGATGCCACGGTTATTGATGCGACCAACGGCAGCGTGCTCGGTACTTTTCCGGTGGGCGGCAAACCGGAATTTGCAGCGGTGGATGGCAAGGGCAGCGTGTGGGTCAACGTAGAAGACACTTCGGAGATTTTGCACATAGACGCGAAGGCGATGAAGGTGATGCACCGATGGCCGCTGGCACCTTGCAAAGAGCCAAGCGGATTGGCGATTGACGCCAAGAATCGGCGGCTGTTCGCGGTTTGCGACAACGCCATGATGGCGGTGATGGACGCGGATTCGGGCAAAGTGGTGGCGACTCCGAAAACCGGAGAAGGCGCGGACGCTGCATCGTTCGATCCAGAGAGTGGCTATGCGTTTTCTTCGAACGGAGAGTCTGGAACGCTGACGGTGATTCATGAAGATTCGCCAGACAAATATTCGGTGGTCGATAACGTGACGACGAAGAAGGGCGCGCGGACGATGGCGTTGGATCCGAAGACGCACAACCTGTTTCTGCCGGCGGCGGAGATGATTCCACCGGCGGCGGGACAGAAATGGCCTACCGTGAAGCCTGGGACGTTGGTGATGCTGTACGTTTCGAAGTAAGCGTCGATAAAAAAGCTGCTGTAGGTGTAGCGGCTATTTTCGGGTGTGGTCACCTGAAGGTGGCCGCTACATTTTTTGGGGGAAGGTGATGGAGATTGGCTCGAGTGGATCGAGATGAAAGGCGACCTGTTCGCCAGGCTGGACCCAGATGGGTGGAGTGATGGAGCCGGCGATGATGATTTGGCCGGCATCCAGAGTTTCGCCAAAGACGGCGAGCAGATTGGCAACGTGCTGAACGATGGCGATCAGTTCTCCGGTTAGTGCCTCGAAATCGGTGGCGTCGGCAATTTGCTTTTCACTGTGCTGCACTTTTGCGCGCAGGCCGGTGAGGACGCCACCAGCGTATTTGCTATCGGGAGGGCCAAGGACGAGATGGCGTTGATAAATATTTCGCGCCAGGGTGCCCTCCACATCTTCGGAAGGATGATCGACGTCGGCGATTTCGATGGCTGGGCCAAGTCCGGCGATTGCGGCCATGGCGGTGTTGCGAGTGGAGCCGGCGGCAAGGGTTTTGCCGAGATAGACGGTCAACTCCGGTTCTGCCGCGGGCTTTTTCCAACCAGCCAAGGAAATTTCTGAGTGCAAAGGCACTACGGCGCGATGCAGCAGAAATCCAACCAGCGGGGCATTGGTTTGCAGCCGGGCCATGGCGGCGGGACCGCCGAAGGCCAACTTCCAGCCGAGCGGTTTTTCGCCTAGCTCAAGAAGCTCGCGGCGACGACGGAGCTGTTGCTTCATGCCGCTAGCGATGCGTGGATCGTCCCAAGCCGCAATCATGAACGGGCCGTCATGCTGGATCTAATATCCTTCGGGAGGAATTTCGTAGCCGGCAGCTTCGAGGGATCCGGCACCGCTCCAACCCCAGACGAGGACAACGTCTTCGCTGCCGGTGTTATCGAAACCGTGCCAGTGTCCGCGCGGTGTGAAGATAACATCGCCCTGTGAAGAAGGCTCGCGGCCAGTGTCGGTGTAAATGTAGCCGCTGCCTTTGATCACCACGAAAAATTCGTCGACGTTTGGATGGCGATGCTTGTCGTGACGCGCGCCGGGCGGCAGGACGGTCCAGCCGATGAGCAACTTGTCGGAGCCGGCGGTTTTCTGATCGATGAGGAATTGCACCTGCATGTTGATCCAGCCTTCATCTTCGGAAAGGCCGCCAACTTTTGGAACGTCGCGTAAATTTGTGCGATACGGTTTCACTTGGACATCCCTCCCAACTTGCGATAAACCTCATAAACAGTGACGAAATCGTGATGATCGAGGCCAAGGCCGCGGCACGCGTTCAACATTTCGTTGGCGGCGGCGCCGAGCGGAACAGGCACGCCCATTTTTCTGCCCAGGGTCAGGGCCAGCATCATATCTTTCTGCTGAAGATTCACGTTGCCATAGGTAGCATCGGAGATGTGGCCTTCGAGAATCAGCGGCGCGCGATAGTTGATCACCGGAGAAGCGACGACGCTTTTCAGCATGGCATCGACGGCAACTTCGCGGGGCACGCCACCTTTTTCGGCAAGAGCGACGCCTTCGCAAAAGCCAATTACTTCGATGACCAGGGTCATGTTGAGGGCAACTTTAAGTTGCACC
>JBAVNY010000701.1:0-2007 GCA_049691535.1 Candidatus Acidiferrum sp. | reverse complement strand
TTCCCCGCCAACGTGTAGCCCGCATTCCACGGGACATTCAGCAACAGCACCCACTCAACCCTCTCCCCTGTAGCTCACCCTTTCAGGGGCGCGGTCTTCCAACCCCCCGCCACAATCGACCCTTCCTCTGCTCTGTCATCCCGAGCGGAGCGTCGGCGTCTTTTGCCGGCGCGTAGTGGAGGGATCGAGGCAACACTTCTCTCCAGGCAATCACTGTTTTAGCGCTTTCGCCCCCTGCAACAACTGCTCCTGGAATCTGCCCCCTCCCCAAAAAACTACGCCCACCGCATCTCCTCACCATCCCCAGGACACGCGATGGGCAATTTTGCCCCTCTTATCTAAATTCCTATATACGGTTCGCACGCCACACGCAAGCGATGTTGCGTCCCTCCGCCATTCGTTTCCTGAACCGACGATTCAACCCCACCGCCGCTCCACTTTCGCCGACTCGGCCCCCGCATTCCGTTTTCATGTAAACTATCCATTCCGCATCATTCGAGGACACCATGCTGGTTGTCATGCAATCTCACGCCTCCGAGCAGCAGGTTCGCGAAGTCTGCGAGCGCATCGAGTCCCTCGGTCTCAAAGCTCACGCCATTCCAGGCTCCGGCCGCACCGCCATCGGCATCACCGGCAACAACGGCGCCGTCGATCTTGGCTTCCTCGAATCCATGCCCGGTGTGATCGAGTGCATCCCAGTCACCAAGCCCTACAAATTAGTCAGCCGCGACGTCAAACAGGAAGACACCGTCGTCCGTGTCCCGACTCCGAGTGGCGATGTCCTCGTCGGTGGCGGCTATCTCGCCATGATTGCCGGCCCCTGCGCGGTTGAAACCGAAGAGCAATGCCTCGCCGTTGCCGCGCAACTCGAGCCCACTGGCGTTCGCCTTTTCCGCGGTGGCGCCTACAAGCCACGCACCTCGCCCTACAGTTTTCAGGGATTGGGTCTAGCTGGCCTGAAAATCCTCGCCAAAGTCCGCGACACCTACGGCTTCGGCATCGTCACCGAGGCCATCGACAACGAAAGCCTCGATCTCGTCGACGAGTGGGCCGACGTCATCCAGATCGGCGCCCGCAATATGCAAAATTTCTCGCTCCTCAAACGCGCTGGTCGCGCCAAAAAGCCCGTGCTCCTCAAACGCGGCATGAGCGCCACTCTCGACGAATTCCTCATGGCCGCCGAATACATCCTCAGCGAGGGCAACTACAACGTCATGCTCTGCGAACGCGGCGTCCGCACCTTCTCCGACTTTTCCCGCAACACGCTCGACCTCGCCGTCGTTCCCGCTGTCAAGAAACGCAGCCATCTTCCTATCCTCGTCGATCCCAGCCACGGCACCGGCAAGCGCCACAAAGTCCTTCCGCTCTCCCTCGCCGCAGCCGCCGTTGGCGCCGATGGCCTCTTAATCGAAGTCCATCACCAACCCGAAAAAGCCCTCTCCGACGGCATCCAATCCATCCTCCCGTCCGAATACGCCCAGCTCATCCAGGAAGTCCGCCAAATAGCCGCCGTAGTCCACCGCACCGTCAATTAACCTATCCCGGGGCCCGTCATTCCGAGCGGAGTCTTCGCAACGAGGATCTCTGCCCCATCGCGCGGGTTCGTGCGCGATGAATCCCTCTTCGATTTTTCCGCGCGGGACCCCCGAAGTCGCCTTAACGTGTGGGGATTCTCTCAAACGCAACCACAAATCGCTCCGTAGCGCCGGCTTCCAGCCGGCATAGCACAATTCTCAAATCAATCTCCTTTCTCCGCGAATCTCCGCGTCCTCTGCGCCGCAGCGTTATCTTTTTCCTCTCGCATTTCTTGAAGTCCTAAACTTCTGAACTCCTCAACTCTCCCTCCCCGTCCCTGTCAACTTCCCCCTCTCTTCTGTAAACTCATTCCGTCCATGCCCCATCGCAAAAACTTCCGCGCCTACTTCGTCCTCTCCATCCTGCTCATCCTCGCTGCCGTCGTTCTCCTCCGCGAACATCGCCCCTCCTTCCTCCGCCCTGGCTTGCACC
>JBAVNY010000700.1:0-3577 GCA_049691535.1 Candidatus Acidiferrum sp. | reverse complement strand
CATTTACGCTGGAAGTAATTCCGACACCAAGAACTTCTGGTTGTTTGAGCAATTCGGAGGCGTGAACTGCGTGAACTTTCTGCGCGCGTTGCAGTTCACCGGCACGAAGCGGGTAAACGACATGCGGTTCACCAGCCGATTGCAATAATGCCGCAGTCTCTTGCGCGGACAGAACGCCATTGTGCGCCCAGTCTTGGGCTTCCACGACTCGCGTGGCCACTCCGTCGAGGGTTTGCGGAATCGCTGTTTGCGATTCGCCGCGCCTTACGAAAAGAAGAACTGCCGCTTCGCCGGGACGATCGTAATTTTTGCCGATACCAAGCGCCGCTACTGCAGGATTCGCGAGCAGTGCGGGCGCATGAAAATCGCGAGCCAGCATGGCGTTACGGATGGCGACGATGCTGACGCTGGACTGAAGTTCTGTTTGGGCGACGCGAGACGCTTGGGGCAGGGTGCAACCAATCACTGCGTGCTCCGCGCCACCGACGAATGTTGGCGTTACGTTTCCCGCGCCAGGAAAGGCGGAAAGCACGTCGGCGACAGGATTGCCAACCGCATCAGTGTCGGAACCGCCGAGCAACAAACCGATGGGGTGAGCCTTGTCTTGCGTGACGATCAAGGAACCCGAGTCGCCGCTGGCGCTGAATGCTCCACCGGAAACGGAGACGAGGTCGGTAAAGGTGGTGGTGAAAGCCGGTGTGGTGTCGCCGCAATTCTTAAAATAGTTTACGGAGGCGGTGACGTTGACCGCGATGATGCTGGAACAGGTCAGGCCGGTGGTTCGTCCACTTTTTGCCACGGAATCGCCGACAGCGGGCGTGTCGAAAGGCAGGCCGTTAAATGGCGGGCCAGGATCAGGCACGCCGTTGGTCACGGTGGAGCCGAGCAGCAAAATGTTGCCGCTGGTGTCGACCATGCCGCTGACCGCTTGCGCCAAAGCGGCATCAATTTTGGGAAGCGAACCAGTCTGCAAATTGAAAAACTCAGAAAGGTGAGCGACGGTCTGTGTGCCGGCAGGTTGACAATTTGTTTCGATCAGTCCTGGTTGGGTGATAGGGTCGCCGATAATTCCGTTGTCGCTTTTCGCCAGGACATGATTGTTGCTGAGAATGTATTGCGTGCCGTTGCGGATAACTAGAGAACCCAGAGTGCCCGCGCAGCAATTCTGTCCGCTGGTGTCGTTAATGTTTCCGCCGGAGGTTCCCAGTTTGATGGCGCTGGACTGAGCGGCTTGTTGCTGCGTAATTAGCGTGACGGTGGCGGCGCCGCTCGCGGTCGAACTGGCCTGAGAGACTGCGGTGATGGCTATGGTGACCGGAGCGTTACTGGCAGGAATAAGCGTGGGAGCAATCGCGTGGGGAGCGCTGTAGGAGCCGCTGGTAGAAATTGTTCCGGTAGTGGCGTTTCCGCCGGCGAGACCATTCACCATCCAAGTTACGGCCGCGTTCGAGCTTCCGGTAACGGTGGCCGTGAAATTCTGCGTGGCGAATGTGCCGAGGGAAGCGCTGGTGGGAGACACGGCGACGGTCACCGGGCCTGTTGTGCCACCGGTGTTGCGCTTTATGCCGCTGCAACCCTGCACCAGAAGAACCAGAGTGGTCAGTGCTGCGATGGAGAGCCCGCTTCGAGACATCGCCGCCCCCAGAAAGCTACGATTCAGGCTAACACGCAGAGTGTGGTGAGCTTTTCTTTCGTGATGCGAGTTGCCGTAACGGACCCTGTACCAGAGGTCATGAAGGCGATTGAACAGAGGTAGCTGTATCGGGGTGTGAGGTGTTAGTCGAGGTCGCGCCAGTTTGGCCCGATGCCGATTTCCACGAGAAGTGGCACGGTTAACTTGTAGACGTTTTCCATTTCATGTTTGACAAGGTCCGCCAGCGCGTCCTTCTCACTTTCTGGAGCCTCGAATAGCAATTCATCATGGACTTGCAGAATCATGCGGGCGTCGAGTTTCTGTTCGCGCAGTCGGCGATCGATGGTGATCATGGCCATTTTGATGAGTTCTGCGGCCGGTCCTTGCAGAGGTGAGTTAAGCGCCGTGCGTTCGGCGAAATTTCGCAGCTGCACCTGAGGCGAATTGATTTCCGGCATGGGGCGAATGCGTCCGAAAAGTGTTTTGGCCACGCCGGTCTGGCGCGTTTCGACCAGGATGCGATCCAAGTATTCTTTCACGCCGCGATAGCGCGCGAAGTACGCGCTGATGAACTTCGCAGCTTCGCGTTGTTCGATGTTGAGCTGCTGCGCCAAACCAAATGCGGAAAGCCCGTAGATAATACCGAAGTTGATGGCCTTCGCGGCGCGACGGTGCTCTCCGGTTTGACCCATCGGCCCGACGCCAAAGACTTCTTGGGCAGTGCGCGCGTGAATATCTTCACCGTTGCGAAACGCTTCTACCAGCACCGGATCGTTGGAAAAGTGCGCCATGATGCGCAGCTCGATTTGCGAATAGTCAGCCGACAGTAAAATTTTGCCGGGTTCGGCGACGAACGCGGCTCGAATCTGACGTCCCAGCTCGGTTCGTATCGGAATATTTTGTAGATTCGGATCGCTGGAGCTGAGGCGCCCGGTGGCGGTGCCGGTTTGTGAAAAATTGGTGTGCAGGCGCCGCGTCTCTGGATGGATCAGTTTCGGCAGCGAGTCTACGTAAGTGGACTTCAGCTTGGCTACTTCGCGATATTCGATGACCTTCGCGGGGAGCGGATGTTGATCGGCCATCTCGGCAAGAATATCCGCAGCGGTGGAGCGCACTTTGCCGCGGCCCCGGCGCGAGGGCGGGTTGAGATTCAGCTTGTCGAAAAGGATTTCCGCCAACTGGGTGGGCGAATTGACGTTGAATTCCACGCCACCGGCGAGTTGCCAAATTTCTTTTTCGAGACGACGGACTTCCGTCTCCATTGCTTGCGACATGGTGGACAACGCCCGAGGATCGACACGAATGCCCACGCATTCAATCTGCGCCAAGACGGAAGCTAGTGGCAGATCGATCTTGTCGTAGACGCTCAGCAGATTTTGCTCTTCGATCTGCTTGCGCAGGTCCGGGGCAAGCCGTTGCAAGAAATCGGCGCGCTCGCCGGCACCGCCGCCGAGTGGAACATTGAAATGACGGAAGACCACATCTGCAAAGTTATGATTTGCAGTGGTCGGCCGCAGCAGATACGAATAGAGCTGCGTGGAGTGTTGAATATTTTCCGCGTTGCCTGCCAGCACTTGAAACAGTTTTGGATCGTGCAGAATTTTGGGGCGCTGCTTATCCTGTAACAGAGATTGCAGAACTTTCAGGACTTCGCCGTTTTCGTCCATCCAAATGGCGCGCCCTTCACCGCTTTTGGAGGAGAGTTCGACTCCCGCGGTGCGCGTGCCGAATCCTTCGGTTTCGCGTCCGCCGAGATCGAGATTCAGCCAAAGCGCTATGGGGACGTCCGGCGGAACAACCTGCAGGTAATCGCGAAGTTCTATAACGTTATTGAGTTGGACGTAATCTTTCTTGATCTCGGGGCCCGGTGTTCCGCCTTCGGTGGTTGAGACGGAGGCGGCTGACTGCTGAGGCGTTTGCGCACCGGTGGCGCTGGGTGTAAGC
>JBAVNY010000699.1:0-2323 GCA_049691535.1 Candidatus Acidiferrum sp. | reverse complement strand
GCGGTGGATGCGGGGCCGCCGGCGTTTGGAGCGTTGGGCAATGGTTGGCCGGCGCGGGCTTTGAGAATTTCGAAGGCGGATTCGCGATCGACGGCATTTTCGTAGACACCGGCGACGACGGAAGATTGGATCAGTTGGCGGCGCTGTTCGGGAGTGACGGGGCCGATTTGGCTGTGCGGCGGGCAGACGAGCGCGCGATCGACGATGCCGGGAGTGCCGTTTTCGTCGAGGAAGGAAATGAGAGCTTCGCCGACGGAGAGTTCGGTGATGGCTTTTTGCACGTCGATTTTGGGATTGGTGCGGAAGGTATCGGCGGCGGCGCGCACGGCTTTCTGGTCGGAGGGCGTGAAGGCGCGAAGAGCATGTTGTACTCGATTGCCGAGTTGGCCGAGAACGGTGTCCGGTACATCGAGGGGATTTTGCGTGACGAAATAGACGCCCACACCTTTGGAGCGAATCAGTCGAACAACCTGGACGACTTTATCTTCGATTGGCTTGGGAAGATCGGTGAAGAGCAAGTGAGCTTCATCGAAAAAGAAAACGAGCTTGGGCTTTTCGGGATCGCCCACTTCGGGGAGGCGTTCGAAAAGGCTGGTGAGCAGCCATAGAAGGAACGTGGCGTAGAGTTTGGGAGATTGATAGAGCTTGTCGGCGGCAAGAATGTTGACCACGCCGTGGCCGTTGGAATCGGTCTGCATCCAGTCGTCGAGATTGAGAGCCGGCTCGCCGAAGAATTTTTCCCCGCCTTGCTGTTGAACGGTAAGAAGTCCGCGCTGAATGGCGCCAATGCTGGCAGCGGAGATGTTGCCGTATTGCGTTTGGAATTCTTTGGCGTGCTCGCCGACGTATTGCAGCATGGATTGAATGTCTTTGAGGTCGAGGAGGAGGAGACCGTTGTCGTCGGCAATTTTAAAGACGAGGGCGAGCACACTCTCTTGAATGTCGTTGAGGTTTAGAAGACGAGCGAGGAGCAGCGGGCCCATTTCGGAGATGGTGGCGCGGACGGGATGGCCTTGCTCGCCGAAAACATCCCAGAAAGTGACAGGACAGGGAGCGAAGGAGAAATTCGTAAGCTTCAATTTCTTGACGCGGTCGGAAATTTTGGGATTGTCGGTGCCGGGCTGGCTGATGCCGGAGAGGTCGCCTTTGATGTCGGCAGCGAAAACGGGAACGCCGATGCGGCTGAAGGCTTCGGCCATGACTTGAAGGGTGACGGTTTTTCCGGTGCCGGTGGCGCCGGCGACGAGACCATGGCGATTGGCCATTTGGGGTAGGAGGAAAAGTGGGGATGCGCCTTGGGCGATGAGGAGTGGTTCGACCATGTGGGACGGTTCACCTGTTGGGAGAGTGTTGCGGGAAAAGAGCGCCGCAAGTTGGTGCGTTGAGATTCTAATACAAAGAAGGAGAAAGGATAACGCAGAGACGCAGAGTACGCAGAGAGGCGCGGAGGTTGGGAGTCGTTCTCAGTGATTGGCGCACGGGATAGATGTTGCCACGATCCCTCCACTTCGGTCGGGATGACAGAATTGCCTGATTAGCCCACCAGGCGAGAGGCGAAGAAGAGGACTAGGATGCCGACGATGATGCGGTAGATGGCGAAGGGGCCGAAGCCGCGGCGGCGGACGTAGGCCATGAACCAGGCGACGGAGCCATAGGCGACGATGAAGGAGACGATGAAGCCGATGGCGAGCACGATCCAGCCGTGGGTGTCGATGGAGGAAACGCCGATGGGATTTTCCGTTTTGGTGCCGCGGAGGGATTTGAGAAGAGTGTAGAGGGTGGCGACGGCCATGGTGGGGATGGAGAGGAAGAAAGAAAATTCCAGGGCCGAGGCGCGAGACATGCCGACGACTTGTCCGCCGGCGATGGTGGACATGGAACGGGACGTGCCGGGGAAGACGGCGGAGAGAATTTGGCACGCGCCAATCCAGATAGCTTGCGGGAGAGTCATTTCTTCCATGTGCCAGGTGTGGATGAGGCCGGTCTTGGAGCCTTCACCGGCGGCTTCGGATTTGGCGTTGCGCGCGTCGATGAACCACATGACGAGGCCGCCGACGAGTAAAGCGGTGCCGATGACGTAGGGATTTTCAAGATTTTTGCCAATGACTTTGGTGAGCAGGAACGAGGGGATGGCGGTGACCACGAAGGCGATCATGACCAGGCTGAGCGGGTGAGTGAGGATGGTGCGATCGCCGCGCTCTCCTTGGGGGAAGGTGGAGATGAATTTGGCGATGCGATGGCGGAAGTAGATGGGGAGGGTGAGGATGGCGCCGAGCTGGATGACGATGCTGTACATCTTCCAGTAGCCATTGGAGAGATCGAT
>JBAVNY010000698.1:0-5469 GCA_049691535.1 Candidatus Acidiferrum sp. | reverse complement strand
ACCATCTACCGTGTCATAGCAGGGCACCTTCAGCTATGACGTAGCTCACAGGAACACAAGGCCTTACAAAAAAACAATCGATGGTCGGAAGTGATAAAAGTCATAGCGGACTAAAGAAGTCTCCTATGGAATTGAAAACAGGTCAGCTGCGGAGATTTACCCAAGAGTAGATGAAAATCACATCGGTGAGTGTGTGCAATCACTCACTAGCCGCACCATAAACTCCCATCTTGAATTCTTTTCCGAACTAACCACGCTATTTTTCAATTACATCGTATTCATCGAACAACTGTTCGAATTGGAACTTCGCATGCCCTACTTCCATCAAAGCGGGCAATCGGTCGGGGGAAACTGTCCCAAGGAACTTGTTAGCCGCAGCGAGACTTTCGGGTCGGTTGTGGATCAGGGCGACTTGGAGAGTTAGTGCCGAGTTCGATTTCCGCGATTTCTTCAGCGCTCAGCAACTTAAGGCTCCCAACTGATGGAGGCTCCAATCGTGCGTGATGATAATTCTCTTCCAATTCCGACGTGGGTTCGTAGTGGCGTAGACCGTCGCACTTTCTTGAAAGTAGTGGCGCAAGCAAGCGCCGCGATCGGATTGAGCAGCACGCTGGCCGCGAAAGTGGCGGCGGCAGTCGAAAAGGGAACCAAACCGTCAGTCATTTGGTTGCACTTCCAGGAGTGCACCGGCTGTACTGAGTCGCTGCTTCGCACCTCCCACCCCGGGTTGGCCGACGTGATTCTCGATCTCATTTCCCTCGACTATCACGAAACACTTATGGCCGCTGCCGGACACCAGGCCGAAGAAGTACTCGAAGCTGCCATCAAAAAAAATGCCGGAAAGTACGTGCTGGTCATCGAAGGCGCAATTCCTACCAAAGAAAACGGGATTTACTGTCAGGTGGGAGGCAAAACCGCCATTGACATTGCCAAACACGCTGCTGCTTCCGCCGGAGCGATTGTGGCGATTGGTTCGTGCGCATCATGGGGCGGAATGCCATCAGCGGATCCGAATCCGACAGGCTCGACGGGCGTCGGTAAGATTTTGGAAGGAAAAGCAATTGTTACACTGCCGGGATGCCCCGCGAATCCTTATATTCTTCTCGGAACCTTGCTGCAATATGTGGCACTGGGGAAATTACCGGAACTGGATGAACTTGGCCGCCCCAAGTTTGCCTACGGCCGGGTGATTCACGAGCATTGCCCACGGCGCGCACATTTCGACGCCGGACGGTTCGCCGAAGAGTTCGGCGATGAGGGACACCGACTCGGTTATTGCCTCTACAAGCTGGGCTGCAAGGGTCCCTCCACCCACGCAAGTTGCTCCGTCTTGCACTTCTGCGAAGTGGTTGACGCGTGGCCGATTGGACTCGGTCATCCATGTTTCGGATGCACAGAAGAATCGGTTGCCTTCCGCGTGCCCATGCTGAAACCCGCGGAAATCGTTCGGCCCACACCGCCGGCTACCTACGCGCCCGTTACTGCCCCTCAGGGCTACATCAGCCCGGTGGCCACCGGAATCGGTGGACTCATCGGTGGCGCGATCGTCGGAGCTGGTTGGCTGGCATCACGCAAACTCAGTGACAAGCCTGTAACCGAATCGCCAGCGCCGCCCGACCGCAAGGAAAACTCCGGACCTTCGGGGAAGGAGTAAGTCATGGACGTAAATCGCAGAGATGCGTTGAAGGCACTGTTCGGGGGTTCTGCGTTTGCGGCCATCGCTTCCAGCGCGGTACCAGTAGCAACGGCCAGCGAAAAGGCGGTCGAACCGGAAGTCGACGCGGTTGGATTGCTCTATGACGCTACGAAGTGTATCGGCTGTCGCGCCTGCATGCCCGCTTGCCAGAACGCGAACGGGTTGAAACCAGACACCGGCGGATCCGGTGGCCTCTATCAGCAGCCAGACACCCTCAACTCCCGCACAAAAAATCTAATCAAATTATACGTGGCGGACGACGGCCACGAGCGCTCCTTCATCAAGCAGCAGTGCATGCACTGCGTTGATCCCGCCTGCGTTTCTGGTTGCCCCATGAAGGCGTTGCACAAGGAAGGACTGGGGGTCGTGGCCTGGACCTCTTATCTGTGCATCGGGTGCCGCTACTGCCAGGTCGCGTGCCCCTTCAATATTCCCAAGTTCGAATGGGATAAGGTCAATCCAAAGATTGTGAAGTGCGAGCTGTGCGACCACTTGGTAGGCAAGACGCAGTCTGAGCCGGCTTGCACCAAAGTCTGCCCTACCCACGCGGTGGTCTACGGCAAGCGTACCGACCTGCTCGCGGAGGCTCATCACCGCATCAAGGCCCAACCGGGTTTCTATTTCGAGGATCGCGTTTATGGCGAGTTCGAAGCTGGCGGAACGCAGTGCCTGGTTCTCTCCAAGGTGGATTTCACCAAGGTTGGTCTACCAAAATTGGACAAAGAATCGGCGCCAGCGCAAGTCCGAAAGGTTAGTGATTTCATCTATCAAGGCTTTCTCACTCCGCTGGTGGTTTACGGCGGTGTTGCAGCTATCATGCGCAGCCGCTGGAAGGGTCACTTGTCGGAGCACGAGCATGAGGCGCACGAACAAACGGGGGCGGAGGGCAAAAAGGTATGACCGCACATTGGGAAAAGTGCATTCGGTTGAAGGAGCCGCTGCTGACGAAGCCCTTTCTGCTGTTCGCGGGCCTAGCAGCGCTCTCCTTCTTACTGGCCCTATATCGAGAACTAACCGGGCTCGGATACGTCACCGGACTAAATGACGGCTACTCTTGGGGCCTGTTCAAGAACTGGAATGTCACCACTCTTACGGCCTTGGGCTCCGGCGGTTACGCCGTGGCGGTCTTCGCCTGGATTTTCAACGTCAAACAATTTCACAAGATTCTGCGCACCGCGGTGCTGACCAGTCTGGTTGGATATGGCACCGGTATGCTGGCGCTCGGTATTGACGTCGGCCGGCCCTGGAACTTCATTTGGATCGCCAACCCGCTGACATGGAATCAGCACTCGGTGTTGTTGGAAGTTGCCGTTTGCATGACCGCATATTTCATGCTCGCTCTCGATGTGGAAAATATGCCGCCCTTCCTTGAGCGCATGTACCGCAGCGGTGATCCCAAGAAAAAAGAATGGGCCATGAAGATTTTCAACTTCATGCACAAGACGTTCCCGTTCGGCATCGCCTTGGCATTCGTTCTGCCTTCGATGCACCAGGCCTCGCTCGGGCAGCTGATGTATCTGGCCGGATCGCGTGTTCATCCTCTGTGGCAGACAGCGTTGCTGCCTCTTCTGTACTTGTTGATGGCCTACATTCTGGGCTTCGCATGTGTATTGCTGGTGCTGATGTTGAGCAGCCTAACCTGGGACTTGGGTTGGGACCAGGAGATACTCGGGCGCTTAGCGGTCATCATGTCCTGGATGGTTGTGCTTTGGACGGTGGTCCGCTTTGTCGACATCGGCCGCCGTGGAGCGCTGGGTCTGATCTTTACTTTCGATCGCTACAGTCTGGTGTTTCTGGCGGAAACCCTTCTCCTGCTTGTGCCTGCTTTGTTGATGTTGCTGAAGCCGATCCGGACCAGGCCGAGCCTGCTGTTCCAGTTGTGTTTGCTGGTGGCCATTGGTGGATCGCTCTACCGCTTCACCCCGACAACTCTGGCGTTCTTCCCCTTGGGCGATTACCGCTATTTTCCGTCAGTCGCAGAAATTCTCATGAGCGTGGGTTTTACCTCGCTCGGAGTCGCTGTCTTTTTGTACGCCGTAAAGAAGTACGCGATTTTGCCGGCTTCGGCCAACAAAGTCGCCGCAGAGACGGCTTTGCAGCCGTTCGATACTCTCTAGTGGGAGATGCGCGATGAGCAATCGCATCACGATTGATCCAATTACCCGAATCGAAGGCCATCTGCGAATTGATGTGCAAGTCGACGGCGGAAAAGTGAATGACTCTTGGGCCTCCGGCACGATGTTCCGAGGGGTCGAGGCCATCCTGCAGGGACGCGACCCCCGCGAAGCGTGGCTCTTCGCACAGCGCTTCTGCGGAGTCTGCACCACGGTGCATGGCATCGCTTCGGTGCGCGCGGTGGAAAACGCCGTCGGCATTCAGGTACCGCCCAATGCGCAGTACATCCGCAATCTCATCCTTATCGCGCACGCGCTGCAGGACCACATCGTGCACTTCTATCACCTGTGCGCGCTGGACTGGGTGGATGTTGTTTCCGCTCTGAAGGCCGATCCCTCGAAGACCGCGGCGCTGGCAGGCAGCCTGTCACCTTGGCCGCGCAACGGGTACCAGGATTTCAAGCAGGTGCAGGATCGCGTCAAAGGCTTCGTCGAAAATGGCCAGCTCGGCATTTTTGCCAACGGCTACTGGGGTCATCCCGCGATGCGCCTCTCCCCTGAAGTAAATCTCCTCGCGGTTGCGCACTATCTGCAAGCTCTGGAATATCAGCGTTTAGCAAATCAGATCGTGGCCATTTTAGGCGCCAAGACGCCAAACATTCAGAACCTGGCCGTTGGTGGCGTGGCCAATGCCATCAACCTCGACAACCAAGCCACACTCAACATGGAAAAGCTGTACACCATCAAGAGCCTCTTCGACGATCTCATCACCTTCGTGCAGAAAGTTTACTTCGTCGATGCCTGCGCGGTTGCGGCTATGTATCCCGATTGGTTTGAATACGGCGCGGGCGTTACCAATTATCTGGCCGTCCCCGACCTTCCCCTGGACAGTGCCATGACCCAATTCGATCTGCCCGGCGGCATTATTTTCGATGGCAAGTTGAGCGGAGTTTATCCGATCAAGAGCCACACCGATCCGCGCCTGGTGAATGGCGTGACAGAAAATGTTTCGCATGCGTGGTACGAAGGCGAGAAGACCCTGCATCCTTGGAAGGGTGAAACCAATCCTCATTACACTGGCTTCCACGACGACGGAAAATATACTTGGGTGAAGTCGCCACGCTTCGAAGGCAAACCGATGCAGGTTGGTCCACTCGCGCAAGTTCTGGTCGGCTACGCGCAGGGACACAAGCTCACGCAAAAATGGGCCGGCGAAGCTATCAACACGGTATCCGCGGTTTCCAAGAAGCAGGTTACCCCGGCAATGTTGCAGTCGACGCTCGGACGCATCGCGGCTCGGGCAATCCGCGCGGCCATGTTGACCGAACTTGCCGATAAGCACTGGAACCTGCTGGTAAAGAACATCGCCTCGGGTGACGCCAAGATTTACGTGAAGCCACAGTTTGGTGACAAGGAACTGCACGGTGTGGGATTCCACGAAGCTCCCCGCGGCACTTTGTCGCACTGGGTAGTTATCAAGGACGGTCAAATTGCGAATTACCAAGCCGTTGTTCCTACCACCTGGAACGCCGGACCACGCGATGAGCATGGCTCCCATGGTCCGTACGAAGCGTCGCTCCTTGGAAATCCAGTTGCGGATACCCAGCGGCCGCTGGAGGTTCTTCGTACCATTCACTCCTTCGATCCGTGCCTGGCCTG
>JBAVNY010000697.1:0-5540 GCA_049691535.1 Candidatus Acidiferrum sp. | reverse complement strand
CTCCATCACTGCCCATGCCGGTAAGGATAACGCCGATACTCATCGCGCCGGCGTAGGCGGCGACGGATTCTAAAGTTACGTCGATGTTTGGCAAGTAACCGTCGATACGGCCCGTCACGCTGTCCAGGTTGATGCGGCCGGTGGGCGTTACACGCAAATGCTGTCCGCCGGGGCAAATGTAGAGAATGCCTGGTTGCACGCCTTCGTTTGCTTCGGCTTCCTTAACGCGAATACCAGTGAATTCCGCTAGCTGCAAAGCGTATTGCGTTGTGAACGCGGCCGGCATGTGCTGAACGAGAAACACGGCAGCAGGGAAGTCGCGGGTAAATCCAGGAGCCAAACGCATTACTGTCGCGGGACCGCCCGTGGAGGCGCCAAGAACGACTACAGGAAACCGCAATTCCGATTGGGCAACGTTGGAAGTTCGAACTGGCGCCGCTGGTGATGGAGATGCTGGCTTAACCGCTGACGAATTTGACGACGAAGGCATTTGAATGGCGTTGGCGAGACGCGACGCAGTACGCACCACGCGAACCTTGGCGGCCATGCGCACTTTGCGCACCAGTTCATCCTTGACGCTTTGCATATCGAGATCGATGCCGGACGTAGGCTTGGTTACGAATTCAATTGCGCCGAGTTCCAGTGCTTTCAGTGTGCTCGCGGCGCCTTCTTTGCTTTCTGAACTGACAATCACAATGGGGCGCGGATTGCTGGTCATGATCTGCGCGGTGGCCTGCAGCCCATCCATGTGCGGCATGTTCAGGTCCATGGTGATTACGTCGGGCTTCAGCGATTCGGATAAGGCGATGGCTTCGCGCCCGTCTTTCGCCTGGCCGATGACCTGCAATTGGTCGTCGGAACTGAAAATGGATTCCAGCACCTTGCGCATGAAGGCGGAATCATCAACGACGAGCACGCGAAACTTTTTGGGCTGGGTACTCACCATGACTCGTCTATCCAACCGGCACGACGGAACGTGCCGCCTCCGATCCCATGAGTTGTTCCACTGCGGCAAGCAACTGATCTTCCTGAACCGGCTTGGTCAAAAATGAAGCAGCGCCTTCTTTCATGGCGCGATCGCGATGCTTTGCGCCGGCGCGCGACGTTACCACCATCACCGGAATGCGCCGTGTTGCCGGAGTCTGCCGCAACTGGGCCATTAGTTCGTAGCCGGTCATGCGCGGCATTTCCAAGTCGGTGATGACCAAGTGGCAGCCGTGTTGGGTAACAAGTTCGGCGGCTTCCAGGCCGTCGGCAGCCAATTTCACACGGTAGCCATTCTTCTCGAGCATGCGGCCGACAAATTTGCGCACGCTGATGGAATCGTCAGCGATGACGATGACGCGTTCCTGCTCCACACGGTCAATCGCATCGGTGGGAATGGTGCCGCGGGCCACTGCGGTGGAACCTGGCGCGAAGACACGTGCGGTGCTGGCGTTCGCTTGCAAGGCGCGGCGCTCGCTGGGTTCGGTGGCGACCATGCGGTTTAAGTCGATCAGCAAAATCAAGCTGCCGTCTGGCGCGATGGTGGTGCCGGGGAAAAGCTTCACGCGGCGTAGGTATTCGCCAAGATTTTTGATCACGATTTCGTCTTTGCCCAGAACTTCTTCGACGACCAATCCGATCTGACGGCTTCCGGCATTGGCAACGACCATGCGGAAATATCCGTTGATGGGTTCGAGTGGGGGCAAGCCGAGGTACGAATCGAGGCGAACCACTTCGGTGACCACATCGCGGACCTTGGTTAAGAGTTTTCCGCCTACGTCTTCGATTTCGTCGGCACGCAGACGGCGAATTTCTTCGACTACGGCCAGTGGGAGCGCGAAGTGGCTGCTGCCGCAACGCACGAACAGCGCGGGCGAAATGATCAGGGTGAGAGGCACCTTGAGAGTAAACTTCGTGCCTTGGCCCGCGGTGCTGTTTACTTCAATTTCGCCGTTAAGGGCGTTCAAGTTGGAGCGCACTACATCGAGGCCAACGCCGCGACCAGCGAGTTCCGTTTTTACTGCAGCGGTAGAGAAGCCCGGGTGGAACAACATTTCACGCAGATCGCGCTCCGTCAGTCGATCCGCGGTTTCTGGAGAAACTAGGCCGGCTTCGATAGCGCTTTGCTTGACGCGGCCATAATCGATGCCGCGGCCATCGTCTTCCACTTCAATGTAAATGTGGTTGCCGCGGTGGTAAGCACGCAGCGAAACTTTGCCTTGTTCGGCTTTGCCGGAACCGGCGCGGACGTCAGGAGCCTCAATGCCATGCGCCACGGAGTTTCGTACCAGGTGCACCAGCGGGTCGGAAATCTGCTGAATGATGTTGTTGTCCAGTTCCGTTTCGCTGCCGGCAAAATCCAGTTCAACCTGCTTGCGGGAAGACTTCGCTGCGTCACGAACTGCGCGCGAGAGTAGGGAATACAACGTGCCGATGGGCACCATGCGGGCGGCGGTGATTTCGTCCTGCAAGTGGTGCGCGAGCTTGGTGAATTCGTCGATGTCGCCTTCCACGCGGCCGATGAAGCCTTCGAGCTGGGAAAGCACTTCGTTGACGTCGGCGGAAATTTCCGTCATCGAGCGGGACAGAATGTTGAAATCGTCGTAGCGGTCCATCTCGAGTTCGCTGAAATCATCGAGATAGTTGGCTTCGCCAGCGGCAGCGCTTCTCAGCAATTTCTGAGTGTTGTTGTTCGACCAAGGCATCGCCGCCTGGGTGGAGCGAAGGCGGTTGAATTCGTACTTTTCCTGAAATTCGTTAACTTTGCCTTGCAGGCGTTCTTTGGAGAAGCTGAGCGTCTCGATTAATTTCTCGAGTTCGGCCACGCGGCCAACCATCTTGGTGCGATTGATGACCAGTTCGCCGACCGTATTCATCATGCGGTCCAGGCGGCCGAGCGCGATACGTACAGACTTTGCGGCAGCAGCTTGCTTGGCGGTCTGCTTGGGCGCGGGCTTTCCGGCCGGACGCTTCGGCGTAGTGACCTGAATGTGTTCTGAGGATTCGACGGCTTCCTGATCGACGGACTGCGGGAATTCTTCCTCGGACTCAAGCGGTGCGAATTGCGCGATGCGACCCAGCAGCGAGTCCACGCTGTTGCGCATTTCGGTTTCGTCGGCCCATTCACGGTGCAGAGTCTTCTTCAGGACGTCCACAGATTCGAGGCAGACGTCTACGACTGCTGGTGATGGCTGAATCTCGCCGTCACGCAGGCGCCCAATCAAATCTTCGACTCGATGCGCAATGGCGCCCAGCCGGCGCAGTCCAACCTGGGCTGCAGAACCCTTTACTGTGTGGATGGCGCGAAACAGGCGATTGATTTCTTCGGGATTGTTGTTTCCTTCGAGGGAAAGCAAGCAGTCGCCGACAATTTGTAGATGCTCTTCTGCTTCGGGTTGGAAGAACTCCAGGATTTCATCGCCGACTTCATCATCAGCGGGCAGGGCATCGAAGTACGAGCCGGTGGCACCGGTCCCGGCGCCTGATTCTTCGCTCTCCGTTGCAGGCTCGGGCCGCTGCTCCGCTTGTCCTGCGTAAGAATTGCTCAGGTTTAATGGCGGCAGTTCACTTGGAAATGCGAAGCGATATCTTTCCTTGAATGCCGCGACATCTTCGACATTTTCCTGCCCGGTGTCACTGATTTCCAGCAGGCTGGTCTCCAGCAGGGAGATGCCATCCGATAGAAATTCGGTAAGCGGGCCATGCAAATCTTCGCCGAGCGGCGCGTTCAGAGCATATTGAAAAACGTGTGCGAGTTTGGCCGCTACTTCTGAGAACTTCGGAAATCCGTAACTTGCTGAGGTGCCGCTCAGCGTATGAGCCGCAATGTACAGGCGCTCCATGTCTTCGCGGTGCGGAGCGAGTTCCTGAAGGACGCCAACGTACTCCCGCAAATATTGCAGGTGCTCCGAGGCTTCCTGGAGGAACATCTCGACGGCTTCGCGGTCCGGCGTGGTCACGCGCGTCCCTCCGTCACGAGTTCGGCCTTTTGCGCCTCTTCGGAAGTTGGCTTGCGATACATGATGCAATCACCGAGAACGATGGCCTGGAATTTCACGGTCATCTTCGAAATGGACTCCGAATGCCCGAGGAAAAGATAGCCGCCCGGCTCCAGAGCGTCGTAGAAACGCTGCACCACGGTGCGACGGCGCTCCTCAGAGAAATAGATGAGCACGTTCATACAGAAAATCAGGTCCATGCGACCCATATAGACGGGTGAGGCCAAATTCATTTGCGCGAACGTCACCATTTTGCGCAGGCGCGGTTTCACTTGATAGCCGCCGTCTGCCTGAGTGAAGTGCGCAACTAATTGTTTTTCAGAAGCGCCAGCGATACTTCTTCCAGAGTAGATGCCGCGTTCTGCCTGCTTCAAAGCGACGCGACCAACATCGGTGGCCAGAATTTCCACATTCCAGGCGTCGGCAAAGGAAAGCGAATCGACAATGGTAATGGCAATCGAGTAGGGCTCTTCGCCCGTGGAGCATCCCGCGCTCCATACCCGCAGGGTGCGAGGATTCTTCCAAAATTTCTTGGCGTGCAGGTCGGGAAGCACACGCTTTTCGAACGCGTCGTAAACCGCCGGATAGCGGAAGAAGGACGTTTCCTGGGTCAGGAGCCGTTCGAGCAAAGCCTCATATTCCACGTTGGACTTGCGGATGGCGCGTAACAAGTCATTGCCGCTAGTGTTGCCTTTGGCGCGCAGGTGTTCCTCGACGCGCGTGGAGAAAAATCTCGCGCGAGACTCGTCGAAATGGATGCCTGTCCGCTCTTCAATCAGCATGCGGATCTCGCTCAACTCGTGTTCGTTCAAACCGTGGCCGGGCCCGTGGCGCTCGTTCATCGTTGTCACGCTCTTGCCCTGGACAAATCACCAGAGGCGTTCTTCACAACTATCGAACTGCGCCTGCTGGAACTGGCCGCTCGTGCTCTTCGGCTGCTAAGGCGGCTGCTTTAGACTGTGCGCGGAATTGTGCCAACGCTTCGTTCAGTTGGTCAGAGAGTTTGACCAACTGGCTGACAGTGGCCACGGTGCCGCGGGTGCCCTGTGAAGTCTGCCGCGTAATGTTGGAGATGATTTGCATGGCGTGCGCCACGCCTTCTGTACCGCGCACCTGCTGTTTGGAGGCCAGGGAAATTTCCTGAACAAGTTCGGCCGACTGGCGCACCACGCTGGAAATTGCGTCGAGGGCGCGTCCGGCTTGATCGGCGAGTTGCGCGCCGGATTCCACTTCTTTGGTGCCGTCTTCCATGACCACCACGGCTTCGTTTGTCTCGGCCTGAATGGCCTTGATGAGAGCGGCAATGTCTTTCGTGGCGCTGCGGGAGTGTTCTGCGAGTTTGCGAACTTCGTCGGCAACGACGGCGAAACCGCGGCCGGCTTCACCGGCGCGTGCTGCTTCGATGGCGGCGTTCAATGCCAGCAAGTTGGTCTGTTCGGTGATGTCGTTGATGACGTTGATTATTTCAGAAATTTCCAGCGAGCGGTCGCCGAGAGACTTGATCTTCTTTGCGGTGGCTTGCACGGAAGAACGAATGCGCTGCATGCCGTCCAGGGT
>JBAVNY010000696.1:0-2590 GCA_049691535.1 Candidatus Acidiferrum sp. | reverse complement strand
CTTGCCTTCTTCGCGAATCAGGGGTGTGGTAAGCCGATCCTCGCTGTTAATGTGACCCCAGCCGAACTTTCCCTTTACGCATGTGGAGATGCCATTGGCCGGTCCATGCTCGGGCGCCACCTTGAGTATGTGGCGATCCTTTGTCCAAACATCAAAGCTGCATCCGACGCCACAATAGGTGCATACGGTTTTCGTTTTGCGAATGCGGTGCTCCCGCATCGCCTCTTCCGCCTCGGAAACTTGAAGAATCGCTCCGTACCCGGTTTCCGGTTCCACACCTTTGACCACGTCGATCATGCCGCTCAGCGCGGACTTCCTGATCGAGGTAAGGAATCCAGCATGACCCAGCATGCTTTTTTCCATAAGCGCATTACAGGGACAAACTGTGACGCAGTGGCCGCACGAAACGCAGCTCGATTCGCCGATGGTGGATCCGCCGTCCCAGAGCACGCGCGGGTTCGGGTCCTCCCAGTTGATAGAAAGCGTTTCGTTCACCTCGACATTCTGACAAGCCTCAACACACCGGCCGCAGAGGATGCATTGATCGGGATCGTAGCGGTAGAACGGATTTGTGTTGTCAACCTCGTAAGGTTTCGATCGAAAGGGAATTCTCTGGTGCTCAATCGCCAGCAGCTTTGTCGTGTTATGAACGGTGCAATTTCCATTATTGTTATCGCAGACCGTGCAATAGAGAAGGTGATTGCTGAGAATGCGATCAAAGGCCTCTACCTGCGCCGCCGACGCCTTTGCCGATTTTGTGGAGATTGTCATTCCGTCGGCGACTTTGGTTGCGCACGCCCGAATCAGTCGGCCGTTCTCTTCGACCATGCATGTGTCACAGGTCTGAACCGGGCCGAGTTGAGGGTGATAGCAAACGTGGGGAACCGATCCGCCTGCGCGGTTAATCAGATCGATGAGAAGCTCGTCGGGCTGTGCTTCCGTAATAACGCCGTCAAGATTAACCTTCGCCACGATGTTTTTCTCCTCGTAACTACTGCAGCATGTTAGGGTCTAGTCGTCCTGAGAGCAAGATGCATTCAGTGTCCGCGACGCACCGGTCTTGCGCGAGCGGCAAGGACGTAACTCATCTCGGACATGGCCTAGATCTGTTTGGTCGCGGTTTTCGATCGTGTGCAGCGCTCTAACAAGCTTCGCTCCCAGGTTTGACGCCAATCCCTAAGGCACTCACCCTGGCATTTGAATTCTCTGCCACGCTCTCCCATCCTTCCGCCGCACTCCGGGCACACACAATTCAAGATGCCGGAGATCACATCTGCGCCCGACCTGATCGTGTTGAATCTCATGAACTGCATACTCACCTCACAAATGACAATTACTTCAGTGGCCTGTCAACCGCACTCGTTTTGCAAGCCACCATCGGCTGCTCGCCAAGTAGCCAAATCGCAAACCTTCAAAGCACGTAATCCTCCAAAGTGTCGTAACCCGCGGTCTCATTTGGTATTGCTGTGAAAACCTAGATGGCTCGAGCAGTGGAGTAGGAGGCTCCGCCGGTTTGGGTTCGGAAGGTGTCCATATGTCGACGAGGTGTCGACTGTCGGACGGTTGCCACTGACTTTCCGAGTTCTTTACCGTCCGTCGAGAACTTCAGGTGAGTCATCCCGCTGAAAACAGGCCGGTAGTCATAAAGTCCGGGATTGGTAGACGGCGTGCTTTTCCACTGTCGTACCTGGAGGAAACATGCAAGCGATAGAGGCGCATCTCGAAAGCGACCCGGGTGTGTATAGCATCACTCGCAACAGCAAGAACCGCGAAATGCAGGACGTTCTGTCGCGCCACCTGCCGCAGTTCCACAGAAGTGCCTATCGAAATCTGGGCAACGCAGCCGACGCGGAGGATGCGGTTCAAGATGCAATGTTGGCGGCGTATGTGCACCTGGATCAGTTCAAAGGTCAGGCGCAAATGTCGACATGGCTAACCTCGATCGTGATGAATTGCGCGCGGATGCAATTGCGGAGACGGCCACGCCGGCCTCATGTGTCGCTAGACGAGCCTCTTGGAGAGGACCAGGAGTACTTGTTGGCCGATCGCTTGGCAGACTCCAGACCGAGCCCTGAAGACTTTTGTCGAAATGCGGAACTGCGCGGGCATATCGTGGAGGCTGTAGCTCAGCTTTCGCCTTCGTTGCAGAGGACTTATCAGTTGTGCGGCCTGAATGGGCTCAGCCTCAAAGAAGCAGCGCACACCCTGGGCGTGGCAGAGGGAACCGTGAAGGCACAGATGTCCCGGGCTCGGACGAAATTAACCCGGTTACTGCGCCGGGCGCTCCGGCTTAATCGTCGTTCAGTCAAGGCCCGCAGTCCCCAGCCTGTTCTGAGTCGAAGAATCGAAGTCTAAGTGAACGTCGGTAAAATCGACCTAAAGCAAAACGACACAAGATCGCGAACGGTGCATTCTTTGATTGCCGATCTTAGACATACGGGGAAATAGATTCCATGTGGATTGTTCGATTGGCATTACGGCGACCTTACACATTTGTGGTGATGTCGATCCTGATCCTGATCATGGGCGGACTCGCGATTATTCGGACGCCAACCGACATTTTTCCGAATATTGATATTCCCGTCGTCAG
>JBAVNY010000695.1:0-1947 GCA_049691535.1 Candidatus Acidiferrum sp. | reverse complement strand
GCCCGCTCCCACAATCGCATTTTCGCCAATGGTCACATTGGCAAGAATGGTGGAACCTGAACCGACCGAAGCGCCTTTACAGACGCGCGTCTTCTCGACTTTCCAATCCGCTTCGGTTTGCAGACCGCCCGTTGCGGCCGTGGCGCGTGGATAGCTGTCGTTGATGAAGGTGACGCTGTGCCCGATGAAAACGTTGTCTTCGATGTCGACGCCTTCACAGATAAAGCTATGGCTGGAAATTTTGCAACGATTGCCGACGCGCGAATTTTTCTGGATTTCGACGAACGCGCCGATCTTGGTGTCGTCGCCGATTTCGCAGCCGTAGAGATTGATAAATTGCGAAAGCTTGACATCTTTACCAAGCTTCACGCTGGGCGCAATGGAGCGGAAATCGTTCACAGAGTTACCACCTCACCGCGGTTGCGCACCGAACGATCCGCAGCTTCGAGAATGCGGACCACGCGAAGACCAGCGATGCCGTCGTTGAACGGCTTGGTGTTTTCATCGATGCACTTCAAGAAATAAGCGGTTTCCGCGCGCAGCGCTTCGACCTGTTCGATTTGCGGCGCCCACATATCGCCAGAACGATAACTGACTAGCAGTTGGTGGAGATTGCTAGGATTGGTGGACATGCTCACACCTTTGTCGTAGATCCTGATTTTTTCGTCGGCTTCCAGGTCGTTCCAGACCAGCATTTTCTTTTCGCCACCAATCAACGTGGTGCGAACCTTTACGGGAGAGAGCCAATTCACGTTGATGTGCGCGATGACGCGCTTGGGGAAATACACGGTGATGAACGCAATATCTTCCACCCCGTTCAAATGCTTTTCCCCGGTGGCGACCACGGCTTCAGGCTTATCGCGAATCACGTAGTCCATGATGGAAAGATCATGCGGCGCCAAATCCCAAATCACATTAACGTCGTGCTGGAACAGCCCGAGATTCACGCGCAGCGAATCGTAATAGTAGAGGTCGCCGAGTTCCCCTTGATCCATCAACTGACGGATTTTCTTCATGGCACCAGTAAACAAAAAAGTGTGGTCGACCATGATCTGAAGATTCTTGCGGTCGGCGAGTTCAATCAGTTCTTCCGCCTGCGTCACGCTGCAGGTAAACGGCTTTTCGACGAAAACGTGTTTGCCATTTTCGAGCGCTAGTTTGGCCAGTTCAAAATGGGTCCATACCGGGGTAACGACGGCGACCAAGTCGATCTCGGTCGATTTCAAAACTTCCATGGGGTCAGTGGTGAACGCAATACCAGGATGAGCTTTGTGGAGACGTTGTTGCGTCTTGGGATTCTTGTCAGCAACGAGAACGACTTCTGACGTTTCATGCGTATGGAAATTGCGGACGATATTTGGTCCCCAGTACCCATAACCGATGACGCCGATACGAATCATTAAGCCTCCTAGTGATTGCTTTCTCAGGCGGGCCAACCCGCAATTACAGCGTGCGAGCAGGTGTTTTCCTCAGGGCGTGGATTCGTTGGAAATTGCGACCAAAGAACTGAGGAATAATGCAGTCCAGAAGTTGTCGGGCGTTACGCTAACCGTAAACTCGCCCGGCGTTTCAATGAGCTCCGTCTCCCGAAACTACAGCGGCGGGAGTGCGTAGAAGAATTTTCAGGTCCAACCAGAGTGACCAACCACGCGCGTACTTGAGATCCAGGCGGACCATATCGTCAAACTGAGTGCGGCTGCGACCTTCTACCTGCCACAAGCCAGTGATGCCGGGCTTGATTTCCAGAACGCGGCGGCGATGCCAAATGTCGTAAGCCTTGAACTCATATTCGAGTGGAGGACGGGGGCCGACGAGAGACATTTCGCCGATCAAAACGTTCCAGAACTGTGGTACTTCGTCGAGACTCGTCTTACGCAGAAACGCGCCTACGGGAGTTATGCGCGGGTCTTTTTGGATCTTGAAGGTAACTTTCTCCCCGTTCTGGGC
>JBAVNY010000694.1:0-2180 GCA_049691535.1 Candidatus Acidiferrum sp. | reverse complement strand
AAGGGACGCCCGCTCACCGAGGCAGCCTTGGAAGGCGCCAAGTTGCGCCTCCGGCCCATTTTGATGACCTCGTTCGCGTTCATCCTGGGCTGCGTGCCTCTTTGGAGAGCCAAAGGCGCAGGTGCCGCATCGCGGCAAGTTATGGGTACGGCCGTCATCGGCGGCATGATCGCCGCCAGTTTTATCGCCATCTTTATCATCCCGGCGCTGTTTTACATGATCGAGCGACTCGGCGGGGCGAAACACAAAGAAACGCCAGCACCTTTCTCGTCGCCGGCCCCGGAACCAGGAGATTAGCGTCAGCACGTCCACCGTCGATTACCAAGGACGCCGAACCCCAATGAGAAAAGGCCATGTGACCAGCGCCGATTCACGCAAAGCCAGGAAGTATGCCGTCCTCGCTTTACGTTCCGTCAAGAACAGCTGCCGACAACGCGTCTTGCCGCGTCGCGTGGTTGGTGCGTCTTTGGCGTTTTCGCTTCTCATCTCCGGCTGCGCCGTCGGTCCCAACTATGTGCGGCCCAAAGCGAATGTTCCTTCTGAATTCCGCGGTGATTCTCAAGCAGCCCAACAAGCCTCCATCGCCGACCTTCCGTGGTGGGAGCTCTTTAAAGACGAGCGCCTGAAAGAACTTGTCCAGATTTCTCTCACCAATAATTACGATCTTCGCATCGCCGTGTCTCGCATCGAGCAATCGCGTCAAATCGCCGCGCAAGCCCGCGCCCAATACTTTCCATTCGTTAACTACAGTTCGTCTGGCAGCTATGGGAAAAACGAGTTTGTGGGGACGGTGGCTCCCAATGGCGGCAACACCCGCGGAGCATTCTTTGGCGCCGCCACCGTTGCTTGGGAAGCGGACGTCTGGGGCCGCCTGCGCCGCTTGAATGAATCGGCTCGCGCTCAGTATCTCGCTACAGAGGAAGCGCGCCGCGGCGTAATGCTTTCTCTTGTTAGCGACGTCGCACAAACCTATTTCCAACTTCTCGGCTTGGAGCTGCAACTCGAAATCGCGAGAGAAACCACTGAGTCGTACAGCGACACCCTGAAACTTTTCAACCAGCGTCTCGAAGGCGGAATCGCTTCCAAGTTGGACACCTCTCGCGCCGCTGCCGCCCGCGCCACCGCCGCCTCCAACATTCCTGAACTCGAGCGCCAAATCGCACTTACGGAAAATCAGCTAAGCGTTCTCTTGGGCAACAACCCCAGCGAAATCGTTCACACCGCCAAGTTACTCGATGAGATCGTTCCGCCCGACGTCCCCGCCGGATTACCTTCCGCACTTTTGGAACGCCGTCCCGATGTTCTTCAGGCGGAGCAACTGTTGCGATCTGCGAACGCTCAAGTGGGCGTTGCTACTGCAAACTTCTTCCCGCAAATCGGCTTAACTGCCCTGCTAGGACAAGCTAGCTCGCCACTCTCCGCCTTAACCGCTGGTCAATCCAATGTCTGGAGCCTTGCAGGAAATGTCGCTGGGCCCATCTTTCAGGGCGGCGCGCTCAAGGCACAGCAACGCCAGGCCATCGCCTTCTGGGAGCAATCCAAACTTCAATATGAACAGACTGCGCTGAACGCCTTTTTAGATGTGTCGAACGCGCTCATCTCACGCGAGAAATTTGAAGAGACTCGCGTCGAACAAACCGCCGCTGTCGAAGCCTATCGCGAGGCCGTAAAAGTTTCTCTGCAGCGCTATACTGCCGGGAGGGCTGGCTATTACGAAGTCCTCGAGTCGCAGCAGCTTCTCTATCCAGCCGAAATCGAACTAGCCATCAACGAACTCAATCGCCGCATCGTCATCGTCCAACTGTACAAAGCACTCGGCGGCGGTTGGAATCTTCAGAATCCCGCAGCCTGGCGGGGCCCCAAGCCCTAATTACCCGTTGTATCGCTAGGTGCCGGGACCAACCTTGTTCGAAACCCAGGTACTTTAGCGCTTTCCGACGGGAAGGATCGGCGACAAGCAAGACTTCACTCGACTAAACTCGTCGATTAGCCGAGGCTTCCAGATCTCTTGCCGTGTGTTATCGGCCATCCTCAACGAATAGTCGGCGGCGAGTGCTGCATCTTTGTCGTTCAACCCACTGACCTTCGCGGCGGACCGAGAGCGTTATCTGTCAAATTGTCCGGACTTAAAGCTTCTCGCGAGTTCACAACTGCCAGGATCCGCTGCATCAGTGGACAAG
>JBAVNY010000693.1:0-2506 GCA_049691535.1 Candidatus Acidiferrum sp. | reverse complement strand
GTTCAAAGTTCAAGAGTTCAGAAGTTCAAACGAATAGACGCGCGAGGTTAGCATCAGTGCACCCCACCGTGAAGAAGAAAAAATTACCTAAACTTCTGAACTCTTGAACTCCTAAACTCTTGAACTTTTAAACTCCCGAACTTCTCCACTCCCTGCTCGCATCTGCGCTATACTCCCCAAACTCCGTTCCGAATAAATTTTCTGGGGGCTGGATGACCGCTTCGCATCGCCGCGCTACGTTTATCATCACTCTTCTTTTCGCAACCCTCGCAATCGCGCGCTTCCCTCTAGCCGGCACTCACGCTCAATCTCAGTCCGCATCCCCTCCGCAAGTCGATCCCGCACTCTACACTCAATTGCAGTGGCGCATGATCGGCCCGCCCCGCGGCGGACGCGTCAATCCCGTCGCCGGCGTTCCCGGGCAGCCCGATACCTACTACTTCGGCGCCGTCGGTGGTGGCGTTTGGAAAACGAATGACGCCGGCCGCACCTGGTTTCCCATCTTCGATTCCCAACCCGTAGCCTCCATCGGCGCCATCGCCGTCGCTCCTTCCAACCCCGATATTCTCTACGTCGGTTCTGGTGAAGCCGACATGCGCTCTTCCATCTCCTCCGGCAACGGCATGTACAAATCCACCGACGCCGGAAAAACCTGGGCCCACATCGGTCTCCGCGATTCCACGCAAATCGGCCGCATCCTCGTCGATCCCAAAAATCCCGATAGCGTCTATGTCGCCGCACTCGGCCACGCCTACGGCCCCAATAACGAACGCGGCGTCTTCCACTCTTCCGACGGTGGCAAAAATTGGCAGCGTATTCTCTTCAAAGATGAAAACACCGGCGCCATTGATCTCGCCTTCCAGCCCGGCAATCCGCAAATCATTTACGCTGCGCTCTGGCAAACGCGTCGTCCACCCTGGAGCATTTACGCGCCCTCGAACGGGCCCGGCAGCGGCCTCTATCGCACCCGCGACGCTGGTCAGCATTGGGAACAAATAACCGGGAACGGTTTACCCTCCGAAGGTCTCGGCCGCATGGGCATCGCCTTTGCCCCCAGCAGTCCGCAACGCATCTATCTCGTCGTCGACGCCAAAGACGGCGGCATCTTCCGCTCCGACGACAGTGGCCAAACCTGGAAGCGCACCACCACCGACAAGCGCACTTGGACCCGTGGCTGGTACTTCGGCGAAATTACCGTCGACCCCAAAAATCCCGACGTCGTCTACGTTCCCAACGTCTCCACTTACAAGTCTCACGACGCTGGTGCAACTTTCGAAGCCTGGAAAGGCGCTCCCGGTGGCGACGATTATCACGAACTTTGGATTGATCCCACCGAGCCGCAGCGTATGGTCCTCGGCTGCGATCAAGGCGCCATCGTCACTCGCAACAGCGGCGCCACTTGGAGCTCTTGGTACAATCAGCCCACCGCGCAGTTCTATCACGTCATCACCGACAATCAATTTCCTTACTGGGTGTATGGCGCACAGCAAGACAGCGGTGCCGCCGCCGTTCCCAGCCGCGGCAAATTTCGCAACATCAATTCACACGACTGGCGTCCCGTCGAAGCGGGCGACGAAAATGGTTACATCGCCGCCGACCCGCTAAATCCCGGCGTGATTTTCGGCGGCAGCGTCACTCGCCAGGATCTTCACAACGAACAACTCTTGCACACCCCTCCGACCCTCGCGCAGGGTGGCGATTTCCGCCGCACCTGGACGCTTCCGCTGGTCTACTCTCCTCGCGATCCGCATGTCCTCTACTTTGGCTCCAACGTTCTATTCCGCACCAACAATAACGGCGACTCCTGGCAAGCTATCAGCCCCGATCTCACTCGCGAAGATCCCGGCACGCCTCCCAATCTCGATCCAGCCACCGCCGCCGATGCTCCCAAATCCAAACGCCGCGGCGTCGTCTACACCGTCGCTCCATCCTTCATCGAATCTCAACAAATCTGGATTGGCACCGACGATGGCCAAATCCAGCTCACTCGCGACGACGGTAAATCCTGGTCCAACGTAACTCCTCCCGAACTCGCTCCGTGGAGCAAGATCACCCACATCGAAGCCTCCCACGTCAGCGCAGCCACAGCCTATGCCGCCATCGACCGTCATCGCCTCGAAGATCGCCACCCCTATCTTTATCGCACTCGCGACTTTGGTAAATCCTGGCAGCGCGCCGATCGCGGCATTCCCGACGGCAGCTTCTTGAATTGCGTCCGCGAAGATCCCGTTCGCCACGGCCTGCTCTACGCCTGCACCGAGCAAGGCGTCTACATTTCCTTCAACGATGGTGATGATTGGCAATCTCTCCAGCTCAATCTACCCAACACCTCCGTCCGCGATCTCGTCATTCACGAAGACGATCTGGTCATCGCCACCTTCGGCCGCTCATTCTGGATTCTTGACAACATGACGCCCCTCCGCGATTTGCAGCCAACGGCAGCATCAGCTGCATCCGTTTCGGCCAACTCCGCCACCAGCACGCGCCTCTTCCCGCCCGCCACCTC
>JBAVNY010000692.1:0-1886 GCA_049691535.1 Candidatus Acidiferrum sp. | reverse complement strand
CTTACAATGCGGGACTTCGCCCCGGCGACCTGATCACTAAGGTTGACGACAAAACCACCGAAGGGCTGACCACCAGCGAAGTCGCGGACATGCTTAAGGGCCCTAAGGGCACCATCGTTAAGATTGTAGTCACCCGCGAAGGCTACGCCGATCCTCTCATCTTCACCGTTACTCGCGACGAAATTCCTCGCCACTCGGTGGACATCGCGTTCATGCTCAAGCCCGGTATCGGCTACGTGCGGCTATCACAGTTCAACGAAACCACCGACCGTGAAATTGCCGACGCCCTCAAGAATCTCGGCGCCACCACTCTCGACGGCCTGATCCTCGACCTTCGCGGCAACCCTGGCGGCCTGCTCAACGAAGCAGTAGCCGTTGGCGACATGTTCCTAGAGAAGGGTCAACTCATCGTTTCCTATCACGGCCGCAACGCTCCCAACCGCCCGTTCTACGCGGTGCGCGGCAATCAGGGCATGACCGTGCCTCTCGTCATCGTCGTGAATAACAATTCCGCCTCCGCCGCGGAAATCGTTTCCGGCGCTGTGCAGGATCACGACCGCGGCCTGATCGTTGGCGAAACGACCTTCGGCAAAGGCTTGGTCCAGACCGTCACCCCACTCGCAGAGAATACCGGCTTGGCACTCACCACCGCACGTTATTACACGCCGAGCGGCCGCCTGATTCAGCGTGACTACAAATCCATCTCGCTCTACGAATATCACTACGAGCGCAAAGTTCCCGAGCACCCAACGGAGATTCGCCAGACAGACAGTGGACGCTCTGTGACCGGTGGCGGTGGTATCACGCCCGACATCGTTGTCGATGCCGCCAAGCCCACCAAGTTCCAGGAACTGCTGTTTCGCGACGACGTCTTCTTCCCTGCCGAACAAGGCGTTGGCAGCTTCACCCGTTATTTCCTCGGCACCAGGCCGGCCATCAGCCTCAGCTTCGAGGTCGACGATAAGGTTCTCCACGAGTTTCGCGACTATCTCGCCAAGCACAACATCCACTACACCGAGCCGGAATACACCGAGAATCTCGATTGGGTAAAGCGCAAGATTAAGCAGGAAGTCTTCATGTCCAACTACGGCACGGCGGAAGGTTTCAAGGTTCTCCTCGCAGCCGATCCCCAAGTCCAGAAGGCCGTGGAGTCCATTCCCCAAGCCCGCGCCCTCTACGAAAACGCCCGCAAAGTAGTAGCCCAACGCAACGGCGGCCCCTCAGACCAACCGTAGTCCTCAAAGCCGAGGAGCACCGAAACGCCGGGTGCCCCATACGCCGTAATTGCGTATGGGGACTTTGCCTTTCTCTTCCCACGCCTCTGCTTTCGTCAAGGCACGCCTTGCGTGAGGTCTTCACCCACGCCGCCACCGAAACCCCTCCGACGCAGCCACGCGTCAAACCATTGTGGGTCGCGGCTTTAGCCGCGACCTAATGTTCCGTAACCAGCAGCGCTTCAGCCCCTGAAGTACTCACTCACCACCAAACAGCTGTTGACCATCTACCCCGCACTCTCCGGAGACCTTCGCCCAAGCCAAACGAAGCGTCGCCCCTTTTTCCTCCGCGAATCTCTGCGTTCTCTGCGTCTCTGCGCTAGACTCTTCCCGCCCACGCGAGCGCATCACAATTTCGCGCCAAGAACTGTAAAGGATGTCCTGATAACACGCTGTAAGCCATGTCCTGAAACTTGGCATATTCCTGGCCGAGCTCCGATCTGATATGTGCGGTATTAGACTCTACAGCTCGCCCACAAATCGCCCATTTTTTTCATCACCAACAACCGCCCCTTTTTCCTTCACCGTGTTGGCAACACTCCACTCCTTTGTTAAACTAACTCCGCTGCTCGTGGGCGAGTAGCTCAGCTGGGAGAGCGCGTCGTTCGCAAC
>JBAVNY010000691.1:0-16169 GCA_049691535.1 Candidatus Acidiferrum sp. | reverse complement strand
CCGCGACCGCGCCGGATTGCATGTCGAATTGTTTGCGCAGGTCGCCGGTGGAGGACTTGATGCGTGGATCCATCGTGAGAGTGAGCGACTGATCGAGGGATTTACCGTTGACGGTCAGCTTGACGGTGTACTTTCCGGGAAGCGCCCAGGCACCACGAGGAGAGAACCAGGTGTCGCGGTAGATGGCGGAGATCGGGAACTCGTGGCCTAAAGCTTGCGGCGGTTCGGCGTGCAGATCCCAGACGAAACGGTGCATTCCGGGCTCGGTGGAAAGAATTTGCGAGGGACGAACCCAATACATGGGGATGGGATGTTCCTTGGAGATTTTGTCGATGTCGAGGGGCTTATCGGCACTGGAATAGCGGCGAAAGACAGTTCCCTTCTCGTCGACAATTTCCAGCGTGATCGGACCCTGCGCTTGGGCGGCGAGGAAATAATCGACAATCGCACCGTCGGGGGGATTCTTTCCGGCGGGCTCTTCGGGTGGAAGGGGCGTATCGGGATTGCGATTCCAACGCCAGCGAATGGCTTGCTGCGGGGCGAAAAGATACGCGGGAGACTTGGTGACCTGGTCGCTGAGTTGGCGCAGTGGGGTGAGGTCGTCGAGAATCCAGAACGAGCGGCCGTGGGTGGCCACGATCAGGTCGTCGCCATGAATGGCGAGATCGCGCATCGAGGTATGGGGAAGATTGAGCTGCAGCGGTTGCCAGGAATCACCGTCGTTCAAGGAGACGTAAACGGAATTTTCGGTGCCAGCGTAGAGCAAGCCTTTGCGAACGGGATCTTCGCGAACCACATTGGATGGCGAATTATCGGTGATGCCGGAAGTGATTTCCTGCCAGGTGGCACCGAAGTCGCGAGTGCGGTAGATGTGCGCGTGCAAATCATCGAGACGGAAACTGTTGATGGCGGCGTAGGCGGTGCCAGCATCGAAATGGGAAGCCTCGATAATGGAGACTTTGCTCCATGGCTTGAGCTGCGGCGGCGTGATATTTTTCCAGGTCTTGCCGCCGTCGCGAGTGAGTTGAATCAGTCCGTCATCGGTGCCGGCCCAAATGGTGTCGACTTCTTTGAAGGAAGGCGCGAGGGCGTAAATGGTGCCGCGGTGTTTACCTTTCTCTGGATCGCCGGCGGAAAAAGCGCCGAGATTCGCGGGCATCTCGTAAGACTCGCGGGTCAGGTCAGAGCTGATGATGGTCCAACTATTTCCCTTGTCGGTGGATTTGAAGAGCACGTTGGCGGCAAAGTAGAGAGACTTTGGATCGAGCGGGGAGAAGACGACGGGAAGAGTGCGGTTGTAACGGTATTGGCCGCGGCGGACGGGTTCGGGCGCAATGTCGGCAACTTCGCCGATGTCCTGGCGGGTGCGGGTGAGCTTGGCGCCATAAAGGATATTGGGATCGGCGGGATCGACGGCGATGTAGCCGTATTCGAAGACGCCGGGAAGGCTCCATTCGCGGAAAGTGATTTCGCCGTAGTCGCTGCGACTTTGCGTGGCGACGCTGCCGCTTTCCTGCTGCGCTCCATAGACCCAGTAGGGGAAGCGGTTGTCGGTGGTGACGTGATAGAACTGCGCCGTGGGCTGGTTGTACCAACTGCTCCAAGTTTGGCCACCGTTGACGCTAATTTCGGCGCCTTGGTCGGCGCTAAGCGCGATAACTTGAGAATTTTTGGGATCGATCCAGATGCGCTGGTAGTCGTCACCACCTGGCGCGCCTTTGAAGCCTGAGAAGGTTTTTCCCGCGTCGGTAGATTTCCAGGTGGTGGTGTTGGCGACGTAGATGGTGTCTTGATTATCGGGAGCGACGGCAATGCCCATGGCGCCGGGTCCGCGGCCACCGATGCGGTGGTCGCCATTGATGAACTGCCAGGATTCGCCAGCATCGTCGGAGCGATAGATACCGGCGTCTTTCTGTGATTCCGCAGTGAGATATATGCGCTTGGGATTATTGGGAGCGATGGCGATACCGATGCGGGCCAAGCCTTGTTCGCCGGTGGGCAGTCCCTTGGTCAAAGGGTGCCAAGTTGTGCCGCCGTCGGTGGATTTGTAAAGGCCACTGCCGGGAATGACGAAGGATTCGCCACTACGAATTTCCCAAGGAGCGACGCGGGCCGCCCAGAGCGCAGCGTAAAGGACTTGGGAGTTGGTCGGATCCATCACCAGGTCGGCGGCGCCGGTATTTTCGTCTTTGTATAAAACTTTTTCGAAGTTCTTGCCGCCGTCGGTCGAACGGAAAACGCCGCGTTCGGTGTTGGGTCCGTAGGGATGACCTTGCGCGGCGACGAATACGCGATCGGGATTGGTGGGGTCGATGACGATGGCGGCAATTTGCTGAGCGTCGCGAAGGCCGAGATGCGTCCAGGTCTTGCCGGCGTCGGTGGATTTGTAGAGGCCATCGCCGGTGGCGAGATCGGGACGCTGCAGACCTTCTCCGCTACCTACGTAAATGATGTTGGGGTCGGAGGGAGCGATGGCGAGGGCACCGACCGAGCCGGAAGATTGATCGTCGAAGATGGGATTCCAGGTGCGGCCGAAGTCGTTGGTCTTCCACACGCCACCGTTGACCGCGGCCATGTAGAAAACGTTGGGCTGGGTGGGCACTCCACTGATGGCCACGGTGCGGCCGCCGCGGAAGGGGCCGATGCAGCGCCAACGCATCTCGGCGTAGAGTGTGGGGTCGTATTGCTGGGCCGCCGCGTTGTTGACGCCGAAAAATAGAATGCACACCACGAACGCGAGCCACATGGCACGGGACAGAAAACGCATCAGCAAGCCTCCAGGAGACTAGCGAGCATAACGCGGGCGCGGGAATCAGAGCAAATTCTAGGGGACAGAACGTTCATGGAGAGTGTGCGGGACGTCTATTGCGATCTCGTTGTTTATTAATGTCGGTCTTCGTCTCCAATTTCTCTTCTTGGAGTGAACGAGTAGATCGATTTGGCGGACACGAACGTAAGAAGTAACGAGAGAACCCACACGCGACTACGGCGTGTGGGGCACCCGGAGACATGGAAGGCGTTCACTTTGTGCGCTTAAGGCGGTTGTTTTGATATAGAATTGGCTAGCCGCCCGGCACCGCGCAGTACCAGTGCAGGAATCCAATCCGTTACAAACGAGTGGGAGACACAACTATGCGAAGGAACCGGACTTTACCGTTCGTCCTGACCGCGATCAGCCTTACCGCCAGTTTTGCGAACGCACAAACGCAGCAGCCCGAAGTTCCGGCCGCAGATGTCATTAAGAAATCGATTAAAGCCGTGGGTTATCCCATCGGTGGGGGCGCGACAAAAGTTGTGTTCGTAGGAACCAGCTTCGCGCCGCAAGCCCAGGGAGAGGCCAAGGTGGAGGCAAAGAAGGGGCCGACCAGCATTGAAGTAAAAGTAAGCGGGATGCCGCAACCGACTTCGATCGGAACGGAATTTCTGACGTACGTGCTATGGGCGATTACGCCGGATGGCCGCACCAACAATATGGGCGAGGTGCTGGTGGATAAATCGGGTGAAGGCAAGCTGAATGCTTCTACCCAGCTGCAGACCTTTGCGATGATTATCACCGCGGAGCCTTATTATGCAGTGCGGCTGCCGAGCGAAGTGGTGGTGCTGGAAAACGACACCAAGAAGAACACCAAAGGCAAAATTTATCCGGATAACGATTATCAACTGATGGTGCGCAGCCAGTACACGAAGATGGGCAATCCGCTGGCACTGACACCGAATCTGAAGACCACGCCGCTGGAAGTGTACGAAGCGCGCAACGCCGTGGATATCGCTCGTTCCCAGAAGGCGGATGCGTACGCTCCGGAAGTGTTTGGGAAGGCGGTTTCCAGTTTGCAGATGCTGGAAAATCAGATATCGAGTAAGGCTGAGAAAAAGCAAATCATAACTACGGCGCGCCAGACGATTCAGTTTGCGGAAGATTCGCGGGCGCTTTCTGCACGACGTCAAGATGCAGAACGTATCCAGAAGGAACAAGATGCGGCAGCGGCGAGTGCGGCGGCGAAGGCCAAGGCACAAGCTGACGCCGAAGCGCAGCGTCAGGCGGAGTTGACGGCGGCGAAGGAAGCGCAGATGAAGGCGGAATCCGATGCTGCGGCGGCACGGTCGGCAGCTGCGGCTGACGCAGCGGCGGCAAAGTCGCAAACGGAACGAGCGGCGTTGCAGGCTAAGGAGCAGGCGGCGCGAGATGAGGCGGCGCGGGCTCAGGCGGCTACGCTGGCTTTGCGCGCGCAGCTTTTACAGCAACTCAACGACGTTTTGCAAACAACGGACACGCCACGCGGGCTGGTGGTGAACATGGCGGACGTGCTGTTTGAAACCGGGAAGTATGCGTTAAGCCAGGACGCCAAGCTGAAGTTGGCGAAGCTCTCCGGCATCATTCAAGCGCACCCGGGATTGAACCTGGGCATCGAGGGACATACAGACACGACAGGAACGGCGGAATTCAACCTGAAACTTTCGCAACAGCGCGCTGACACGGTTCGCGAGTTTCTGATTGCGCAGGGGCTGGGGGCGGACACGATTACCGCGATCGGCATGGGACAGGACAATCCAGTTGCGGACAACAGCACGGCGGCGGGACGTCAGAAGAACCGGCGGGTGGAGATCATCGTGTCCGGGCAAATCATCGGGCAGAAAATCGGGAAGTAAGTCAGACAGGAATAAGCAATACAAGGAAAAGGGCCGCTCTCCAAGGTGGAGGCGGCCTTTTTGTATTTGCTTTTGTTTGTCTTTGCTGGGGAAATCCCCCTGTAAGGATGAGCTACAAGGTAGGCGGTTCATTTGAAGTTACCTTGTGCCGGCTGGAAGCCGGCGCTACAGATCGGAGCGAGCTACAGGGTGTTACTGCTTGGCCATTTTCGATTCGCTGGCGGGCTTCTCGGCGGGGCGCGCCGGGGTGCCGTCACCTTTGACGTAGTGGGCATACCAGGCGAGGTAGCGTTCGTGAAGATCCTTGATGTGCGAAGGCGTCTTGAACTCGTGGTATTCGCCGGGATAGACGACCAGTTCGGTCTGGCGGCCGAGAGCCTTCAGCGATTCGTACATCTGCTCGCCACCGAGGATAGGAACGTTCCAGTCGATGGAGCCGCCGACGAAGAGGGTGGGAGTGAGGATATTTTTGACCTTGTAGAAAGGCGCGACGTGGTCCCACTTCTCGCGATTTTCCCACGGATAGCCCAACTCGGCGACGTAATCGCGTTCGTACTGATCGTGGCCCCACATGGTGGTGAATTCGGCGGCGCCGGCGCCGGAGATTGCGTCCTAGAAGCGGTTGGTCTGGCCGATGATGAAGTCGGTGGAGATGCCGCCGTAGGACCAGCCACCAACGCCGAGTTTATCCGGGTCGGCAATGCCTTGAGCGATGGCGTAGTCGACCATGGCCATGTCGTCCTGATAATCCTTGTTGCCCCAGTCGGCAAAAATCGCTTTGCAATAGTCCTCCCCATAGCCGGAGGAGCCGCGCGGGTTCGGGAAAAGAACCGCATAACCATTGGCGGCGAAGAGTTGTGCCAAGTCTTGAAACTCGGCGTAGTAGGCCCACACGGGTCCGCCGTGCGGACGGACGATGGTGGGATATTTTTTGCCGGGGAGGTAATCGACGGGCTTGTACAAGTAGCCGTGAACTACGGTGCCGTCTTTCGAATTGAAGGAGACGTATTCGCCGGGGGAAAGCTTGAACTGGGCCAGCCACGCGTCGTTGGTGTGGGTGAGCCGAGTTTGCTTGACAGCGCTGAGCGAGAAGACTTCGTGAGGCCGGTCCATGGTGGAGAGAACACCGGCTAACGCTCCATCTTTTGCGATAGAGAAACTTTCGAACATGAGCCGTCCAGCAACGGTGCGGGTGATTTTTCCGTCGGCAATGGAGACTTGGGCGAGGTTTTGCGTCCCATCGTCGTCAACCACAAAGTAGACCGACTTGCCGTCCACAGCGAAGCGGGGATCGGTAGAGGTGCGGTCCAAGGTGCGCGTCAGGACTTTAGCGTCTCCGCCAGCAGCGGGGCTCACGGCAATGTGCTTGGTGGCATATTCGAAGAGTTTGGGATCGAGCTGAGCCGAATAGACGATCCACTTGCCGTCCGGAGACCAAGCCGGGCTGCGATCGCCACCAGGATTGGTGGTGACTTGGGTGAGATGCGCGCCCTTGTCGGCGTTGTCGGCGGCGACGACCCAAATATTCCAATCGTAGGTGGCGTCGGGATCGGGCTTGGAACGATTGCTGGCAAACGCAAGGGACTTGCCGTCGGGAGACCATGCGGGCTCGGAGTCGTCGTAGTCCCCGGAGGTCACCTGAGTGAGCGATTTGGAGGCGACGTCGAAGACATAAAGATGGGTGCGGCGACGATCCAGATAGCCGACGGTGTCTTCCTTGAAGACGAGGCGATCAATGACCCACGGACGTTGGGCTTTGGATTTTTTGGAGGTGCTCTCTTTGTCGTCGCCGTCTTCGTCTTTCGATTTCCTGGCGACGGCTTCAAGTTCTTCGGGCGTCGGATCACGCAGGATGAGAACGAGGCGGTTGCCATCGGGCGACCAGGCAAAGTCGTCGACGCTCTGCGCCGTTTCGGTGAGGCGCTGCGCTTCACCGCCCATGCGATTCAGCACATAAACCTGGGTCTTCTCTTCTTCGCCCTTAGGATCTTTGCGCTCGGAGAGGAAGGCGAGGAACTTCCCGTCGGGAGACCAGCGTGGATGCTCGGCAGACGAGCCTTCGGCGGTGAGCGGGATGGCTTCTCCGGCTGCGGTGGACACCATCCAGATGCGAGTTTCGGTTTTGTCGTCCTTGAGGAGGGTGGAGGTGACGGTGTAGGCCACGAACTGGCCGTCGGGGGAGATTTGCGCGTCGTGCACTTCGCGAAACTGGAAGAGGTCGTCGATGGTGATGAGGCGCGGTGCGGCGGCTTGCTGGGCGCGGGCCGAGGAACCTGCCAGTACCAGAACAAACGAGAGCACAGCAAAGCGTAGCTTCATGCGGAGTCACCTTATGATTTTAAGTATGAGTGCGAGACAGCGGAGTTTAGCACAGCTGAGAGGTTGGACGGGCAGCGCCGGAAATCGTGAGTGCTGAGCGGCGCTGCTTGCGGTGCTGACGCATGCTGCGAAACGGCTCGGCGCCTCGGTGAAGCTACGTAGCGCAATGTCGTGACGGCAGTAGCAAATACATCGGGCAAAGTACCCGTACGCAAGTTCAGGTGCTGCTTTGAAAAAATATGCAGCGAGATGCATTTTTTTCTTGCATGCGAGTGCAGAGATTGTATTCTTCGAAAGTGACCTTGCTTCGCAGTTTTTGGAAAGCGAGAGTCACTTCTGGAGGACGAGAGAAAAAAATTGAGCACCATATCACTCCCCGCACAAATTCCCTCCCAAGTAATTCCATCAGCGAAAAAGAGAGTCGCAAAATTGACGCTCTGGCCGCTTGTTGCCGCCACGTTCTTCATGGTGTCCGGGGGCACCTATGGAACGGAAGCGATCATCTCTGGCGCCGGTTATGGTCGAGGAATATTGGTGCTGCTGTTTCTGCCGGTGCTGTGGTGCCTGCCGACGGCGTTCATGATTGGTGAACTGTCGAGCGCGCTGCCGCAGGAAGGCGGCTACTACGCCTGGGTACGCCGCGGTTTGGGTAATTTTTGGGGATTTCAGGAAGCGTGGCTGTCGCTGGCGGCGAGCATCTTTGATATGGCGATTTACCCGACGCTGTTCGTGTTTTACCTGAAGCAGATGGCGCCTTGGTTTGGCGTGGGGAACCACGGAATTTACGCAGGGCTATTTGTGGTGGCGACCTGCGCAGCGCTGAACCTCGCGGGAATCCGCGTAGTCGGGATCACGTCGCTGTGGCTGTTCTTTTTGCTGTCGCTGCCGTTTGGGCTGATTGTGCTGCTATCGCCGGTGGAGGCGGGTTCGTTTGCCGAGCCGCATGCAGCTTCGGCGGGTGTCAGCGTGGGCTTGCTGGGCGCAGTGCTGGTGGCGATGTGGAATTACATGGGTTGGGACAACGCGTCGACCATCGCGCAAGAGGTTGAGCGGCCGCAGAAAACGTATCCGAAGGCCATGATTGCGGCGGTGGTGCTGGTGTCGCTGACCTACGTGCTGCCGTTCGTCGCGGTGTACTTCACGGGAATTCCGGCGTCGGCCTTTGCGGAGGATGGTTCGTGGGCATCCATCGCCGGACAGCTTGGCGGGAAGGTGCTGGGCTTTGAGTGGCTGCGATTTTTCGTGACGATTGGCGGGATGATGAGCGCCTTCGGCATGTTTAATGCGCTGGTGATGAGCTATTCGCGGCTCCCGCTGGCGATGGCCAAGGATGGAATGCTGCCGAAGGTATTCGGCAAAGTGACGCGGTCAAATGAGACGCCGTGGGTGGCGATTCTGGTTTGCGCGGCGGGTTGGGCGCTGTGCCTGGGCTTGGGGTTCAAGCGGCTGGTCACGCTGGACATCATGCTTTATGGTGCGAGTCTGATGCTGGAATTCGTGACGCTGGTGGTGCTGCGGATTCGCGAGCCGGAATTGCGGCGGACGTTTCGGGTGCCAGGGGGAATGGCTGGGGCGGTGACCTGCGGCTTGGTGCCACTGGCGCTGCTGATTCTGGCGATGGTGGAGAGCGAAAGCGAGACGATGCTGGGGATGAATGGGCTGGTGTTTGGGCTGTTCATCGTGCTAGCGGGCTTCGCGATGTATTACGCGACGCGGCCGATGCGGGCGAAATATGCTGCCGAGGCAGCTTCGGAAGCGGCGAAAGCGACGGCCTGAGATTTCAGTTTCTAAAATGTAACGAAAATAGATGCCTGGCTCACACTGACGCGACGAGCCGGGCATTTTTCTTTAGGTCGCGGTTGGTTGGTATGGTCACACAGGGAGGGCGTTAGATTTGGTATTCTGCTCAGCGTGAGAAACTTTGTTGGGCGCGTCTCCTCTTCCTGGAAAATTGCTGCGGTTGCGGTAGTGATTTTGGCCACGGTTCAAGTCATCCCCGGCATCTCTCAGAATCGGCCGCCTTGGGCTACGCCTAAGGGCACAACCCAGCAGCCGACGCCGCAAAATCCGCCGGGAACTGCGCCAACACAAAACCCACCGCCAAACCAGCCGCAAAGTTCTGCGCAAAGCTATCCGGTGCCTGCGCCGCATCCGGTGGGGTTGAACATTGTTGTGCTTGATCCGGCGCACGGCGGCACGGACCTCGGTGCGCGGGGCACGGAGGGGATTCGCGAAAGCGATGTTGTACTGCAATTTACGGCAGCCATACGGCGGGCGCTGGAAGCGCAGGGGCTGCAGGTGCTGACTACCCGGGACGGCAACGAGAACCCCTCGTTCGACGACCGCTCGGCGCGGGCCAACGCGCAGCGAGGGGCGATTTTCATTACGTTGCATATCGGATCGACGGGGCTAGCCGGGACGGCGCGGGTTTACGTGGTACCGGAGATTCCGCCATCGACGGCGGACATGACGGGACTGATTCCATGGGACCGGGCGCAGGGGCCGTTCCAAGAATTGAGCCGCAAGCTGGGCGACTCGGTCCAAATGGAATTTGCGAAACGGTTCAAGGGTTCGCCGAGTACGGTGCAGGTAGCGCCAGTGAGGCAGCTACGAACAACCGCGGCGCCGGCAATTGCGGTCGAAATTTCGAGCGTGTCGGTGGCCGAGCGGTCGGAATTGGACCGGATGATTCCCGGCGTGGCGGAATCGATTGCGCGCGGAGTGGTGGCGTTCCGGCCGACGTATGTCATACCGTCATTCCCAACGCCTGCGGGAGTTGGCCAGCCATGATGGCGCGGTGGCACCTTTGGGTAGGCGGAATCCTGCTTGTGGCGGTGGTCGCGGCGGCGCTGTACTTCCCTGCTCTGCGCAAGCGCGTGGATAGTGCGGCACAGCTTACGGAAAAAACCGCGGAGCAGGCACGCCGCGAATTGCTGCCTGCGGCGGCGCCCTCGAGCGGCGAAACGATGACCAAGGTGAAGATGTTCTGGGGCTCGAATGCGGGGGACGGAACTTTGACGCCGGTGACGATTGATTTGCCACTGGCCAAGGATCCGGTGTTGCGGGCCAGACAAGTAATTAACACTTTGCTGGCTGGGCCAGTGGACCCGGATGCACGGACGCTGCCTCCAGAGGCGGCACTATTAGCGTTTTACATTTTACCGGATGGGACGGGGATCGCCGATTTTTCGGAAGCGATGGCGACCTCGATCCCGTCGGGTATTCAGAGCGAGCAGCGAGCTGTGGACTCGATCGCGCGGACGCTGGAGGCGGATGTGCCGCAAGTGACGCGACTGAAAATTCTGATTCACGGGCAAGAAGTGGATACATTGGCCGGGCATATCGACTTGACGCAGACGTTTCGGGTAAATACCAAAGCCGGGGTGATGCCACCGCTCGCTGCAGCGTCTTCTGGCGTTCCGGTTGCGGCGGCTCCGGCCCCGGCGAATAAACCGGCGGCAGTCGCGGTGAAAGATCCTGCCAGTTCTTCGGTAAAAAGGTAGTATCTATAGCTCTTCGTTGGGCGAAGACGCGACGCAGCAGCGCAAAATCCACGCGGGAGAAACCATGAGAAGCGATGGGCGTAACAAGGATCAAATACGGCCGTTGAAGATCACGCCCGATTTCATTTCGCAGGCGGAAGGCAGTGTGTTGATCGAACTGGGAAAGACCCGGGTGATCTGCACCGCGACGGTGGACGATGGCGTGCCGGGATTTTTGAAGGGAGCGGGAAAGGGCTGGGTAACCAGCGAATACGGTATGTTGCCACGCGCCACGGAAGAACGGACGCCGCGGGAAGCTACCCGGGGCAAGCAGACCGGGCGAACACAGGAAATTCAGCGGCTGATTGGCAGGTCGTTGCGGGCGGTAACGGATCAGACCAAGCTTGGGGAACGTACGGTGTGGATTGATTGCGACGTGATCGAAGCGGATGGCGGGACGCGGACGGCGTCGATCACAGGGGCGTATGTGGCGCTGGCGCTGGCGATGGAGCGGCTGGTGGTGTCTGGGATTCTGAAGCGCTCGCCGCTGATTGATACGGTGGCGGCGACGAGTGTGGGAATTGTCGATGATGTGCCGCTGCTGGACCTTTGTTACGAGGAAGACTCGCGGGCGGACGTGGATATGAATGTGGTAATGACCGGGAGTGGCGATTTCGTGGAGATTCAGGCGAGCGCGGAGGGGCGTCCATTCGCGGGTGCCGAGATGCAGGATTTGCTAGCGCTGGCTGCCGCCGGGATTCGGCGGTTGAGCGATGAACAACGAGCGGTGCTGCCGGCCAAATTTTTGAGCACGGGAAGATGAGTCAGGCTGCGGCCGGGCAGAAGCGTCTATACCTCGCCTCGGGGAATCCAGGAAAATTGCGCGAGTATCGAGAGCTGGCGCGCAATGTGGGTTGCACGTGGGCCCTGGAATTGCTTCTCGAGTACGGTGCGGTGCCTGAGTTTGAGGAAGGGGCGCCGACCTTTGCGGAGAATGCTGCGGGGAAGACTCTCTACTACGCAGGGAGCAGCGACGATTTGGTGTTCGCGGATGATTCTGGGTTGGTAGTGCCGGCGTTGAACGGAGCGCCTGGGGTGCTTTCGGCTCGCTATGCCGGCCCCGGAGCGAGTAACGAACAGCGGATTGCGAAATTGTTGCAGGAAATGAGCGGGCTGGAAGGATCGAGGAGATCGGCGCATTTTGTGTGCGTGATTGCGGCGGCCCGAAAAAATCGTGTACTGGCGGTGGTGTCGGAAAAAGTCGAGGGCGAAATCGTCAAGGAGCCCAAAGGAAGCGGCGGCTTCGGGTATGATCCAGTGTTCTTTTTTCCAGACCTGGGCGGAACATTTGCGGAACTCAGCGGCGAAGCGAAAAATACGCATAGCCATCGTGGGAAGGCGTTTCGGCGATTGATTGAGGTACTGCGATAATTAGTTGTTAGAGAGATTCGAAAAGAAGGCAGGCATGGCTGGAAAAACGATCAGCGCGAAGAAAAAGACAAGCGTTAAGACCGCTGCGGCTGGGAAAAAAGCTGGAGTGAAGGCGAAAGCGAGTGCATCTGGGAGAGCTGCGAAGGGTACAAACCCCAAGCGGGTGGCGGCGATTCTGGCGAAGCTGGATGAGGCGTATCCCAAGGCTACTTGTGAACTGAAACATGAGAGTCCATTTCAGTTGCTGGTGTCGACGATCCTATCGGCGCAGTGCACGGATGTGCGCGTGAATCAGGTTACGGAGTCGCTCTTCAAAAAATATACGTCGCCGGAGGCGTTTGCTTACGCGAAGCCCAGCGAATTGGAGAAGGAGATTCGGCCTACGGGATTTTTTCGCAACAAAACAAAGTCGATTATGGGCGCAAGCAAAGCGATTGTTGAACAGTTTGGCGGGCAGGTGCCGCGCACCATGGAAGAAATTCTGACGTTGCCGGGCGTGGCGCGGAAGACGGGCAACGTGGTGTTGGGAACGGCGTACGGACTGGCCAGCGGCGTTGTGGTAGATACGCACGTTTTGCGGCTGTCGCGGCGACTGGACTTGACGCGTCACGAAGAGCCCAAAAAAGTCGAACAGGATTTGATGGAGATTATCCCCGAGGAAAAATGGATTTCGTTTTCGCACCAACTGATCTGGCACGGGCGGCGAGTGTGCGTGGCGCGCAAACCGAAATGCGTGGAATGTAATCTGGAGCTGCTGTGCTACTCGAAAGACAAAACGGTGTAGTTGCAGCGACAATCGGCTAGTTGCAGCAAAGTTGCAGGTTTGACGCGATGCGCGGGTAGTGCGATAAGTGTAAGCAATGACGGCTGCAAGCAAGCCGGGTTTCACTCCTACCAAAGAGACATATATAGCCGGATTCACGCTTGTTGCAATACTGTTGCATCTCCTGCTGAAGTTCGCTTTTCACTTCCCTGCCCTGTATGCCGACATTCCGCTTTTTGCCGCGCTGCTGATTGGTGGCGTTCCGCTGGTTTGGGTGCTGCTGAAAAAACTGGTGAGACGCGAATTCGGATCGGACTTGCTGGCCGGCGTTTCGATCGTCACCGCGATTTTGCTGCGCGAATATCTGGTCGCAACAATTGTGGTGCTGATGCTGTCGGGTGGAGAGACGCTGGAAACGTTTGCGACAGCGCGGGCCTCTTCCGTGCTGGATGCATTGGCGCGGCGCATGCCGAGTGTGGCGCATCGCAAGGATGCTGCGGGCTTGGTGGATGTAAAACTTTCAGAAATTCGGATCGGCGACGAACTGACGGTGCTGCCACACGAAATTTGCCCGGTGGACGGAACGGTGCTGGAGGGCCGTGGCGTAATGGACGAGGCGTATCTGACCGGTGAGCCGTACGAAGTGTCGAAAACGCCGGGTTCGCTGGTGATTTCCGGGGCAATTAACGGCGAGCAGGCGCTGGTGATTCGCGCGGAAAAGCTGACGGAAGATTCGCGGTACGCGCGGATCATGAAAGTTGTTCATGAGACGGAAGAGCAGAAGCCGCAGTTGCGCAGGCTGGGCGACCAACTTGGTGCGTGGTACACGCCATTGGCTTTGGGTGTAGCGATTCTCGCTGCGTTGATTTCCCGCGAGCCGTCGCGATTTCTGGCGGTGGTGGTTATCGCTACACCTTGCCCGCTTCTCTTGGCTATTCCTACCGCGATTATCGGCGCCATCTCGCTGGCGGCACGGCGGGCCATCATCATTCGGAATCCCGCGGTACTGGAACAGATCGAAAAGTGCCAGACGTTGATCTTCGATAAGACGGGAACATTAACATATGGCCGGCCGACGCTGACGGCGATTGTGTGCGCGCCGGGATTCGAGCGCACACAAGTGCTGCAACTGGCTGCGAGCTTGGAACAATATTCGAAGCATCCCTTGGCCGCGGCAATTGTGAATGCGGCTAAGCAGGCCGGGATTGTGATCCGCGAAGCTGCGCACATCAGCGAAAAGCCCGGTGAGGGTTTGCTGGGGCGCGTGGACGAGAAGAATGTTTTCATCACCGGCCGGCAAAAAGTTTCTGCGCAGCAGGCAGATCTACCGGAGCTGGTCAGCGGACTGGAGTGCCTGGTGTTTGTCGACGAACGCTATGCGGCGGCGATCCGATTCCATGATGCGCCGCGAAAAGACAGCGTTTCGTTTATACAGCACCTGCAGCCGAAACACGGTGTTGCGAAAGTCATACTGCTTTCGGGCGATCGCGCTTCGGAAGTGAATTACCTTGCGGAGAGCGTGGGAATTACGGAAGTGCACGCCGGGAAAAGTCCGGAACAGAAGGTGGCCATCGTTAAGGAAGAAACGGCGAAGGCCAAGACGCTGTTTGTGGGCGATGGGATTAATGATGCTCCCGCGCTGCTCGCCGCAACCGTAGGAGTCGCGTTTGGCACGCAAAACGACATCACTACGGAGGCGGCGGATGCGGTGGTGCTGGAGCCCGCGCTGGAAAAAATTGATGAACTGATGCATATTGGGCGGCGGTTGCGGCGAATCGCATTGCAAAGCGCGCTGGGCGGAATGGCTGCGAGCGTTCTGGGAATGATTGCGGCGGCTCTGGGATATTTGCCACCGATTGGCGGAGCGATTGGGCAAGAGTTCATTGATCTTCTGGCGGTGCTGAATGCGGTGCGGGTGGCGTTGCCGACGCGGGAGTTGCGGGATTATTAACGGCTGACGATTTGGGCCGGGTCGCAAATTAATTAGCGTGAAAAAAAACAGGGCCGCATCGCGCGACCCTGTTTCCGCGAATCCGTAGGCGTTTTCGTTTAAGGCTTGGCGTAAGGCGCGGGTTGCTGAGAAGACTGTTGTGCCGGCGGCGGCTGTTGTTGCTGCTGTGCGGGAGGCTGAGTGGTTTTGATGATGTCGCTGAAATTGTGAACTTCGCCGGCGGCTCCCGGATGATTCGGCGGCATTCCGTTCGGCGGCATGGAACCCGGTGCAGGGTGTTGCATGTTTCCACCAGCGGGCTGGCTCTTTAAAACGAACCAGTCTTCGCCCCGCTTTTCGAGCGAGTAATTCAATTGCATGCTGGAGCCGGCCGCGTCGCCAGCTTTCGCTTTAATCTCGACATGGGCCTGCGCCTGATTACCATTCACGGTGGCTTGGGTGACGTTGATGTCCATGGCGCTGATGTTGAGCATATTGAGAGACGTTAGATAGCGGATCACGCCGGCACGGATGGCGGTCTTATCGTCTACTTTGGCCTTGCACCCGGCGGTCACGAGGAGCAGAGCGCCTAAACAAGTTGCGAGCAATGCGCGATTCATCCACAGTTCCTTTCCTGAAAGAGCATTTGAGCCGCGACTGGGGCGTTCTGTTTATAGTAACGGAAGCGAGCCGGAATGTAACGGCGCTGCAAGGAAAAGATACGCAAACTGCAATGGAAGAGTTGGCTTGATGTTGCGCCGGTAGCGTGCACCTGGCTTGGATGTGCCGGCAACGTCGTGTCCATTTACATTTGTGTGCGAACTACTTGGATTGGGCACAAAGTCGAGTCGAAAAGTCCGCGGGGACTAGGACGAAAGTTGGAAAGTGCCTTAGAATGAATGGAGCAGTTTATGTCGGGGCGTAGCGCAGCCTGGTAGCGCGCCTGCCTTGGGCGCAGGAGGTCTGGAGTTCAAATCTCCACGCCCCGACCACTTACTTCTTTGTTTTCAATTCCATCTTGCTGGTGCTGTCTGCGTCGGAGCCTGAACTTGGGTCCATTTGGGTCCAAATACAAGTCTCTCGACGCTTTCGACCGCGCGACGCTGTTCTTCCGGGATCGCGTGCAAATAAATCTCGCGCGTGATTTCCGGTGTGGAATGCCCGAGGAGCGATTGCATCGTTCCTAGCGGCGTGCCCACAGAGTCCAGCATCGTCGCGTGGCTATGCCTCAGAAGATGCCACGTGACACCAGGAAGCCCCAGCTTCTTTGCGGCAGGCTTCAGGTGCTTGCGCAAGAGATTCCAGCGGTCTAGCGGCAATCCCTCGCGTGTGGCGAATACCAGGGCCTTTGCATCAACAGCAGCGGGACAGATGCCAGCGAGAATTTCTGCCGTCTCCGTCCCATTCGGGATGGTTCGCGCACTTCGCTTAGTTTTGGGTCGATCAAAGTGCCCGTCATACACCGTTTAACAAACACGGAGCAAACGAGCCTTCAAATCAATACTCCCCCAGCGAAGCGCAAGCAGCTCCCCTACGCGCAATCCCGTCAGCACCAGTAGCAACGTAACCGAGCGTGCGGGCTCATTCAGCGTCGCAG
>JBAVNY010000690.1:0-1661 GCA_049691535.1 Candidatus Acidiferrum sp. | reverse complement strand
GCAGAGATCCTCGCAGAGACGGCTCCCTTCGGTGCTCAGGGTAAACGGAATGACGTGGTGGGCTTAGGAGCGGTGGAGGAAATGTGATGGTGTTGCCGCGATCCCTCCACTACGCACGCCCTTCGCTCACGCTCTGGGTAAACGGCGTGCTCCGGTCGGGATGACAGGGCTGAATAGAGGCGGGTGCGTGGCTAAAGCCACGTCCCTACACCGGGTGACGAGAACGGGGAGTGTCGGATCGCAGGAAAGATGCACAGGAATGGCTGTGCTACAAGGCGGGGTGAAATTGCTGTGCTGAACGATTTAGGGAGTGGGGGTTGAAGGGGCTGAGGTGGAGGTTATTGCTGGGGGCGGGGGGAGTTTGGGTTTGGGGGCGGGGACTTCTTCTTCGGGAGTGGTGTCGGGAACGTCTACGTGAACTTTGTGATCGAGGGCTTGTTCTTCGAGAGTGACGACGTTGGGGAAGTCGACGACGGGCATGCCGGCCATACCTTGCTGCATGAATTCAATCCAGATGGGAAGAGCGGCTTGCGCGCCGCTTTCGCGCTTGCCCAAGGAAATTTGCTTGTCGTCGTAGCCGACCCAGACGCCGGCGGTGATTTGCGGGGTGAACCCGATGAACCAAGCGTCGGTGAAATCCTGGGTGGTGCCGGTTTTGCCGCCAGCGGGACGGCCAATCACTTTGGCTTTCATGGCGGTACCGAATTGAACGACCTCTTCGAGCATGGCGGTCATGGTGCGCGCAGTGTCGGGCGCGAGAACGTCGTGAACTTCGGGATGAGCTTCTTCGAGAAGCGCGCCATCGTAGCTGGTGACTTTACGAATCATGTGCGGGTCGATGCGGATGCCGTCGTTCGGAAAGACGGTGAAGGCAGAAACGTGTTCGACGAGTTTCATGTCGGCGGCGCCGAGCGCGAGAGGAAGATACGGCGGCAATGAACTGCTGATACCGAAGCGGCGGGCCATGTCGACGACGGCATTGATGCCGACTTTTTCTGCGAGTTTCACTGCCGGCACGTTGCGCGAGCCAGCGAGGGCGCGTCGAAGAGTGATGGTGCCTTCAAACTTTTCGTCGTAATTGTGAGGAGAGTAGGATTGGCCGCCACTGATGACGGTGAACGGCGCATCGACAATGGTGTCGAAGGGAGAAGAGCCCTTCTCAATTGCGGCAGAATAAACGTAGGGTTTGAAGGAGCTGCCGACCTGGCGGTACGCCTGGGTAGCGCGATTGAACTTGGAATCTTCGAAACTGTAGCCGCCGACCATGGCTTTGATTTCGCCGGTAGTGTTGTCGATGGCAATCATGGCGCCTTGCGGAGCGGGAAGCTGTTCGAGTTGGACGCGGGCGGTGGTTTCGCGAAGTTCCTGGATAGAAAATTGCGGGAGATCGCCGACAGCTAGGATTTCGCTGGGTTTTTTGTGTCCGGTCCAGGCGATGTCTTGCGGGGAAAGAATAGCGCGGTACGGACCGATTTTGATGGTGGCGCTTTTGTCGTCGGCAGTAAGGACGAGTCCGGTAAGGTAAGTTCCCTTTTCGATGGAATGGCGCCAGTCGTCATCTTCGTAGGTATCGAGTTTGCCGAGATTGTCGCGAAGAACGTTGGCGAGCTTGTCGCGCCAGCCATGGCGACGATCGTAGATGTGCAAGCCATCGCGAATGG
>JBAVNY010000689.1:0-2560 GCA_049691535.1 Candidatus Acidiferrum sp. | reverse complement strand
ATGTGAATGTGCACGACTACAAGGAAGTGGTATGGAAGGCGTTGTGTGCGATCGATCCCGAACGCGATGTGCAGTTCACGCTGGGGCCCGTGGATACGCTGGATCATGCGGCACGGATGCAGGATTTCGGGTCGAAGATGGGGGTGGACGCGACGCGGAAGTGGGCGAGCGAGGGATTTGCGCGTCCCTGGCCGGATGAAATGTTAATGGATGAAAAAACCAAGAACCGTGTGGAAGAAATGTGGAAAAAGCTCGGGATTTAATGTAAAAACTATCCAAAGAACAGCGGGATTTTCGAGTTCCGAAAAAATCGTGGAGTACGGCGCGAAGAAGCACAGTGACGAATTAGTGTGCGGACAAAGGATAACCGTCCCGCGGGACAGGTAGATTTGCGGGGAAAAGCGCAATTAGTAGCGGTCCTAAGGGCCTAAGGGCGCAATTAGTGGGGCGACCTGCCTACAATACCAGGTCAAATGCCTAAGATTGCCGACATTCTTAGGACAACTGCCTAAGGGAATCGCTTGACGGTCGGAGGAGCGCAATGACATAACAAAGCCACGGGTTGCACCATGGAATCTAGATGGGGTGAACAAATGGTGCAGCACACGTCCGCAAGCTGGCGTGTGAGAGATAGGGTGGACGTTCCTCGTGAGCGAATCGCGCGAAGTGATGAATGTACGGCAGGCGTCCCAGTACTTGGGGATTAGCCCGGACACTCTGTACCGGTACATCACAGAGGGCGAAATACCTGCGTTTAAGCTGGGGAATCGTTGGAAACTGAGAAAGACGATCCTGGACCGATGGATGGAACGGAAGATGAGCCAAGCGGTGGCAAAACGCCGTTAAGGCTCGCTCAGGCGTGAGGGAAAGAGGCCGCGATATGTTGGGAATTGGGGGCAAGAAAAACAGGCAGTTGGTGGGGCTGGATATCGGTTCCAGTTCGATCAAAGCCGTGGAACTGAAGTCCAGCAAAGCAGGGTATGAGCTGGTGAGCTTCGGCATGGAAAGCCTGGCGCAGGACACGGTGGTGGACGGCGCGATCATGGATGCGCCGCAGGTGGCCAATGCCATCACAAAGATTTTCGATGTGGAGAAGGTAAAGACCAAGAACGTGGCGACTTCGGTATCGGGACATTCGGTAATTGTGAAGCGAGTGCCGCTACCCCTGATGACGGAAGAAGAGTTGTACGACCGGATCCCGTCAGAAGCCAGCCAGCACATCCCGTTTGACATTGCCGACGTGAATTTAAGCTACCAGTTGTTGGAAGCGATGGACTCGCAGATGGACGTGCTGCTGGTGGCGGTGAAGAAAGACAAGATTCTGAACCACACCAACGTCCTGGCCCAGGCCGGGAAGACGCCGGTGGTGGTGGACATCGACGCGTTTGGCCTGCAAAACTGCTTCGAAGTGAATTACGAACCGGATGCAGGGCAAACGGTAGCGCTGCTGAACATCGGCGCCAGCGTGATGAATATCAACATTGTGCGCGGCGGAATCCCGCTGTTTACCCGCGACGTGAGCGTGGGCGGGAACCAGTACACGGACGCGCTGCAGAAGGAATTGGACCTGAGCTTTGACGATGCGGAACGGCTGAAGAAGGGCGATACGCTGCCGAGCGTCACCGACGAGCAGAAGGGGCAGATACTGCGCAGCGTTTCGGACATTCTGACGCTGGAAATTCAGAAGACCTTTGACTTTTTCCGGGCAACGGCGAGCGGAGAAAACATTCAACGGATTATGGTGGCAGGAGGAACGGCACGAGTGCCGGGCCTGGTGGACCTGCTGCGCGAAGAGTTTGCGATGCCGGTGGAAGAATTGAATCCTTTCCGGAAAGTGCTGATCAATCCGGGAAGACACAGTGAAGACCAGATTCGGGAATTGGCGCCGAGATTGGTTGTCGCGGTGGGATTGGCCCTGAGGAGCTTCGACTAGCCATGATCCGCATAAACTTACTGGGACAAACGAGGCCGAAAACATCACGACGGCCGGTGGATACCGGGGCAGCGATGCCGGTGGTGTTCGTCGGAGCGGGCGTGGTACTGGGTGCCCTCTTACTCTTCTACTTCTATCATTCCTGGCAGACACAGTTGAATGACGAGAACAGCCGGATCAAGCAACTGACCGCACAAAAGACGGAATTGGAACAGATCAAACTGCAGGTGGAAGCGTTCGAAAAGCAGAAACAAGTGCTACAGCAGCGGGTGGGCACGATCGAACAATTGCAGCGGGATCGCACCGGCGGGCAGGAATTTCTGGATGAGATCGCGAATACGGTATCGCGCGCGGAGAATTTGTGGCTGACCACGATGTCGAAGAAGGGTTCGACAATCACGATGGATGGAGCAGCCGCGTCGATCAATTCAGTCGCCAACTTCATTACGGCGCTGAAGCGGTCTGGCTACTTCCAGAAAATCGAAATTAAAGACGCGAAGCAGGACGATAAGAATGCCGGCGTGCAGACATTCAACTTCTCGATAACGGCGGAAATTGCGCCATCGGGTCCTACGCCGAGTGGAGCACCGCAAACCAGACCAGCGAGTGCGCCGCCCACGACAACGC
>JBAVNY010000688.1:0-2119 GCA_049691535.1 Candidatus Acidiferrum sp. | reverse complement strand
ATTTGACACTTTTAGGTCGTCTCCCTAGCATACAGACTTACCGCTATGACTGGCCACGCAAACACGGGAACGGTGCTGGACCGCATTTTGCAGGCGCGCCGCGCGGAGGTGGAGCACCGCAAGCACGTGTTGCCGCAAACCGCGCTGAAATATGGGGCGAAGGCGGCATCGCCGGTGCGTAATTTTGCGGAGGCACTTTCGCGTGACGGGCTAAACGTGATTGCGGAACTGAAACCTGCTTCGCCATCGCGCGGAGTGATTCGCGAGCCGTTTGAGGCGCCGGAGTTGGCGGTGGCCCTGGAAAAGGCGGGCGCGGCGGCACTTTCAGTGCTGACGGAGCCGGAATTTTTTGGCGGGTCGTTGAAGAATATGCGTGACGCGCGCAAAGGGATTGCCCTGCCGGTGCTGCGGAAGGATTTTATTTTTGATCCGTGGCAAGTGTGGGAAGCGCGGGCGAACGATGCAGACAGTTTTCTGCTGATTGTTGCAGCGCTGGATGATGAATTATTGCGCGAGTTGATTGCCATGGGGCGAGAACTTGGCATGGAGCCGCTGGTGGAAGTGCACACGCGCGAGGAGTTGGAGCGCGCGCTGGCCGCGGAGACGCGGATTGTGGGAGTGAATAACCGCGACCTGAAATCCCTGACGGTGCGTGTGGAGACGTCGTTGGAATTGATCGAGATGATTCCGGATCAATGTGTAGCGGTGAGCGAATCGGGACTGCGAACGCATGCGGATTTGCAGAGTTTGCGGGCGGCGGGGTTTGATGCCTTTCTGATTGGTGAGCATTTGATGACGGCGCCGTTTCCTGGCGAGGCCCTTCAAGATTTGCTGCAACCGCCGGGGCTGAAGGCGTAACGCGATGGTCCGGGTGAAAATTTGTGGCGTGACCGGTGTGGAGGACGCGTTGCTTGCGTGTGAACTGGGAGCAGATGCGATTGGGCTGAACTTTTTCCCGAAGAGTCCGCGGTGCGTTACGCCATTTGTTGCGCAAAATATTGTGCACGAGCTGCCACCGTTTGCTGCGGCTGTTGGGGTGTTCGTGAATTGGAAGCCGGAGGCGGTAATCGCGCTGGCGAAAGCGCTGCAGTTGGCGGGTGCACAGCTGCACGGCGATGAAACGCCGGCTGATGTGAGTGAGGTTGCGGAGAAATTGCAGGTGATTAAAGCGCTGCGACCGGCGCGGGGCAGTAAGCCTGCGGATCTGAATCGATATCGAGATGCGGCAGCGTTCCTGGTGGACGCTGCGGGTACGGGGCACTACGGGGGGAGCGGGGAAACCGCGGATTGGGAGTTTGCCCGAGAGGCCGCGAAGTCTCACCGCGTGATTCTTGCCGGGGGACTTACGCCTGCAAATGTTGGAGAAGCAATCCGCAACGTGAAGCCCTACGCCGTGGACGTGGCGAGCGGGGTAGAGTCGAAACCTGGGAAAAAGGACGCCGGGAAATTGCGAGAATTTTTTGCTGAGGTGGCTCGAGCGAGTCGCGACTGAAGTCGCGAAGCAGTGCCTTTCATATTGAATCGAAGCAGTTTTGTAACTCCCAATTTGGCTAGCTAGCAATCATCTACAGCGCACGTCAAAACGTGTTGATTCTGGCCGTCTATGCCACAATATAGGCTCCCATGAGCTCTCAAATACGAATACCAGCGGCGGTGCCGGGGCGATTTGGTCCCTACGGAGGCCGTTATGTGCCGGAAACGCTGATGGTGCCGCTGTTCGAACTAGAGCGCGCGTACGAACTGGCGAAAACTGACGCGGCGTTTCAGGCAGAGTTTCAGGGGCTGCTGAAGAACTTTGCTGGGCGGCCAACTCCACTGCAATTTGCTGAGCGACTGACGGCGAAACTGGGCGGACCACGGATTTATTTGAAGCGCGAAGACCTGCTGCACACCGGCGCGCACAAAATCAACAATGCGATTGGGCAGGGCTTGCTGGCGGTGAAGATGGGCAAGCCGCGGGTGATTGCGGAAACGGGTGCGGGGCAGCACGGTGTGGCGTCGGCTACGGTGGCGGCACATCTGGGGCTGCAATGCACCGTGTACATGGGTACGGAAGATATGGCGCGGCAGGCGCTGAATGTGGCGCGCATGCGGATGTTGGGCTCGGAAGTCGTGGGCG
>JBAVNY010000687.1:0-2514 GCA_049691535.1 Candidatus Acidiferrum sp. | reverse complement strand
TCCTTGCGCGCATCATCGTCCAGCACCCGCGGTGGCTTGTCGGATTCCGCCGCTTCGCGTGGAGGCCGGCCCATCCCACGAAAATTATTCTTCGGCGTAACGAAGATGGTGTCGAACAGTCGACTTTGCGACAGCCGCTTAGCCGCGAGCTGTTGTAACCCGACGCCAAGGGAAAGCATGGCCACCAGGGAAGCCACGCCGACCGCGACGCCCAGCGTGGTCAGTGCGTTTCGCAGAATGGCTTCCCGCAAATTGCGAAGCGCCAAATCTGTAAGATCGCGCGCCTTCATTGCACTTGCCCTTTCGCTGTAGAAGTCGACAGCAACTTGCCATCGCCCATGGTGGCCAGACGATCCGCAAAGCGCTCTGCCAGCGGGCGTTCATGCGTCACCATCACAATCGTCATCCCCAGTTGCGCGTGCAGCGCCCGCAAAAGCGACAGTATCGCTTCGCCCGTGCTCGAATCCAGATTGCCCGTCGGCTCATCCGCCAAAAGTATTTTTGGACGATTCACCAACGCGCGCGCGATCGCCACACGCTGCTGCTCGCCACCAGAAAGTTCCGTGGGCCGGTGCCCAACACGATGCGTCAAGCGAACCCGTTCCAGCGCCTCGCGAACACGCGGACCGCGATCGGCACGCTCGACCTCCGCCAGCCGCAACGGCAATTCGATATTTTCTTCAAGCGTCATGCGCGGCAGCAGGTTGAATGACTGAAAAATCATGCCAATGGTGTTGCGCCGATAGCGCGCCAGCTCCAGCGAAGAAAGCGTGGCAAGATCTTGCCCATTCGCGAGGATCGATCCTGCGGATGGCCGGTCCAGCCCCGCAATCAAATTCAGCAAAGTGGATTTCCCCGAACCGGAAGAGCCCAGCAGCGCTAAAAACTCGTTGCCCGGCACGGAAAGCGTCACATCGTCCACGGCGCGCACGTGCGTTTCGCCCATGGTGTAGTGGCGGGAGACATGTTCCAGGTGGATGGCGGCGTTGGAATTAGGCATGAGAGCTGTGGTCAACAATGATACGTCGGAGGCCGCCAAAATCTTTCATCGTTCGGTTGGATGCATCTTGCCGACAGACGGTTGAGCCCCGACGTCACTTTGCGCATAGAATGTCGCAGACCAGTGCGAGTATGGGGAGAACAACCTATGAAGCCTGTTGCCAATCCAGGCGAATGGATTGACGGCTACCTCGAAAAAAAAGACCCGGAACTGCGAAAAGTTGCTGAGGCGCTTCGCGCGTTGCTGAAGAAAACAGTTAAAGGCTGCTCCGAGTCAGTAAATCCATGGAAGATCCCCACCTTCGAATCGGATGGCCGATGTGCATGTTGATGGTAGCGAAGAAACACGTCACCTTCGGCTTTTTGCGCGGGACCTCGTTGCCCGATCCTGAAAAACTGCTGGAAGGCACCGGCAAGAATTTCCGTCACGTGAAGTTGCGAACTCTGGAGGCTCTGCGGAATCCCGCGCTCACCAAGCTGATCGTAGCGGCCATGAAACTCAATAAACAACGGCCGATGGAAGGCATGAAGCCGAAGAAAACGAAGTGAAAGCCAGGTATCTTCGCGTGCCGGCAAGCGCCGCGCTGAAGTAGCACCAGCCGGTGTGCTAGCATTGAATTCTTGCGTATGTGATGTCCACCCTGCCCTTGTAAGGAGCCAGCCGGCATGCCTGCCACCATGAAAGCGCTGCGGAAAACGCACGCTGCGAAAGGACTCGCGATCGAAACGGTGCCGGTGCCGACGATTGGGCCAGCCGAAGTGCTCGTCCGCGTCAAAGCCACCTCAATTTGCGGCACAGACCTGCACATTTACGGCTGGGATCGCTGGTCGCAGGGACGCATCAAGCCTCCGGTCACGCTGGGTCATGAATTCTGCGGCGTTGTAGAACGCGTTGGCGAGGAAGTCACGGCGGTAAAGCCCGGCGATTTTGTCAGCGCTGAAATGCATGTGAACTGCGGGCATTGTCACCAATGCCGTTTAGGCGAAGCGCACATTTGCCAGAATTTGAGAATTATCGGCATCGATCAGGACGGCGCGTTCGCCGAATTCGTCAAAATTCCCGCGAGCAATATCTGGAAGCTGGATGCTGCCATTCCTGAGCATTACGCCGCGATCCTGGATCCGCTTGGCAACGCGGTGCACACGGTGCTCGCTGGCGCAATCGCCGGGCAGACCGTGCTGGTTACGGGTTGTGGGCCGATTGGTCTGATGTCCATCGCGGTTGCGAAAGCTTGCGGCAGTTCCACCGTGTTTGCCACCGAAACGAACGAACACCGCCGCGCGTTAGCCAAACCCATGGGCGCGGATTTCGTTCTAAATCCCGCATCCGAAGATGCCGTTGCCAAAATTTTGCAAGCCACTGGCGGCACCGGCGTGGATGTGCTCCTGGAAATGAGCGGAAATCCCACGGCCATTCAGCAAGGTTTCAAAGCGTTGCGGGCCGGGGGCCGAGCGTCGTTGCTGGGCATCCCTACGGAAAACGTTCCACTCGATCTCGTGCAGGATGTCATTTTC
>JBAVNY010000686.1:0-1589 GCA_049691535.1 Candidatus Acidiferrum sp. | reverse complement strand
GAGGTAATTGTCGCCGAAGGCTTTTTGGAGGCGGGCGAAGGCTGGTTCGCCGGTGCAGTGGCCAGGGGCGATTCGCTGCACATTCCATTTCGACTTGAGGTTGGCAACGAGTTGGTCGATTTCGTTTTCGGGAGTGTTGACGAGGTGGAGGCCGCCGAAGACAATGTAGACGCGGGAATCTACTGCAGTGGCGGCTTGCAGGATTTCTTCGATGCCGGAGTGAGAGCAGCCATCGACGAGCAGGAGGCCGTTAGGCTTTTTGATGGCGAGGGTGAGTTCAGGCATTTCGAGGAAACCTTTGCGTTGCGAGACCGTGGGCACGAGAAAAATTCCTGGCGTGACTTCGGTCAGTGTGCTGACCAGGATGAAATTTCCGGTGTCATAGAGTTTTCCGGAATAGAGATTGTCGGGATTGGCGCCATCGAAGTAGCGCATTTTGGCGGGCAGGGAAGCGTCGGAGCGGAAGTAAGTGGGCGGTATGGGTGCACCGCCAAAACCGTTGGCGCCATCGCGGGGAACGTAGACGGTGACGGTGGGGTTAATTTTGAGAACGTATTTCAGGCCGGTGGTGTGATCGGTGTGGCGATGAGAGATGATGACGAAATCGAGTTTGGTGAGATCGATGCCGAGGGCTTTGCCGTTGTGCTCGAGAATGCCGGCGTTGTTGCCGGTATCGAAGAGAATGCGCTTGCCGTCGTGTTCGACGAGCGCGGAGAAGCCCCAATCTTTGGTGATGAGTTTGGAATCGCTGAAGGCGTCGTAAAGAATGGTGACGCGATCGGTTGAGGCAGCGCGAACGGAAGAAAGAGTAAACACCAGCAGAAAAATTACGAGCAAAGCGCGCAAAGGAAGAACTCGCAAGCGACACCTCCGCTGATTTCAGGAACTTTGTTAGTCGTTTTCGCCGATCAGGAAGGCAGCGGTCAGGACGGTGGTCCAGAGTCCGCGCTTGTCGCCGACGGCGGACTGGGTGATGTTCATGGTGCGGACGATTTTATTGGAGATACGGTAGACCTCTTTTTTTTCGTCCCAGCTCAAATCTGGGTCAAATTCGACGTTCAAGGTGGTGGCGAGCATTTCCGCGGCAAGTTCTTCGGCGTATTCACCGGCGATATCCTCCGTTTCGCCGAAGGAATGATGCTCGGAAAGATAGCCGTACATGGTTTTGTCGCCGGGAAGCGCGAGGCCGATGCTGGCGGCGATGAGACGATGCGGTTCCTTGGTGGAATTTTCACTGATGACGGTAAAAGCGACCTGGCCGGGGCGAATCTGCTTCAAACCCTCGCTGCGCGAAATCAATTTGCAGTTGGGAGGGAATATGGAAGAGACGCGCACGATGTTGCACGCGGCGATGCCAGCGTTGCGGAGGGCGAGCTCGAAGCTCGACAGTCTTTCGCGATGCTTTCCCACGCCTTTAGTGAGGAAAATTTTCTTTGCGACAAACGCCATTGTGCTGGGTCACCGTATCCGAGAGTGGATTTACTAGAAAAATTCAGCCTTGTGGAAAAGTAACAAGAAGGTTTCGGAGTGTCAATGAAGAAAGAGCCAGCGAAAGCGAAGAGAGAACGATCGTTAACGCAGTGTGAATG
>JBAVNY010000685.1:0-1578 GCA_049691535.1 Candidatus Acidiferrum sp. | reverse complement strand
TGGGGATTCTTCCTGTTACTCTTTTTGTGGCCCGATTTGTCTATGTTGGGGTATCTGCTTTCCGTCCGCGTCGGCTCAACACTCTACAATCTGGTCCACACATACGTATTTCCTCTAGCACTCGTGGCAATCGCGATGGCCACCCAAAGGCCGCAACTTCTGCCACTCGCCTTAATCTGGATTTCCCACATCGGCTTCGATCGCGCGCTCGGCTTCGGCCTGAAGTATCCAACCTTCTTCAAAGACACGCATCTTCAACGAGTAAGCTAGAATAAAACTCGTCATTCACTTTCTTAGCGGGGGGAGATTTCACTCTAATGGTCATCCACATGTTTGCCTTTCGCTGGCGCCCCAACGTCACCGTGGATCAGAAGCAACGCGTCGCCGCGGAAATCTCCGCGATGCAAGGACAAATTCCCGGCCTGCTCGAAACCTTCGTCGGCGAAAACGTCTCTTCCCGCGGCCAAGGCTACGAACTCGGCGGCATGATGAAATTCACCGACCGCGCCTCCCTCGACAATTACGGCCCGCATCCCGCCCACCAAAAACTTCTCGCCTGGCTCATGCCCCTGATCGACCCCATCGAAATCGACTTCGAAGTCTCCCAGCCAAAACTTCCCTACAACGCCCCGATGGTTCGCGAACCTTAATCAGTTCACCGTCACCACCACTTTTCCAAATTGTTTTCCTTCTTCCAGATACCGGTGCGCCGCAGCAGTCTCTTCCAACGGCCACGTTCTGTCGACCACCGGCTGCAATCGTCCCTGCGCCACCAGTTTCAACACCGTCCGCAGCTCATCCTTCGATCCCATGTACGACCCCAAAATCGATAGTTGCCGCGTGAACAGAAATCGCAAATCCAGCTTGGCGTCGAATCCTGTCGTAGCTCCGCAAGTCACCAGCCTTCCGCCGCGCGCCAGGCTCTTCACGCTGTCCGCCCACGTCGCCACGCCCACATGTTCGAACACCACATCCACGCCGCGACCCTCCGTCAGCCGCCGCACTTCCTTTCCGATCGACATGGTGCCGTGATTGATCACCTCATCTGCGCCCAGTTCCTTCGCCTTGGCCAGCTTCTCGTCGTTCCCTGCCGTCGCGATCACCCGCGCGCCAAAAAATTTCGCGATCTGGATTGCCGCGCTTCCCACACCGCTGCCCGCCCCCAACACCAGTACTTCTTCGCCCGGCTTCACTTGTGCCCGCCCCGTCAACATGTGCCACGCCGTCAAAAATACCAGTGGCACCGCCGCCGCATGCACCCAGTCCAGCCGTTCCGGACACGGCATGCAATTCACTTCCGGACACTTCACGAATTCCGCGCACCCGCCATCGATCATGTAGCCCAGGTTGGTGAATTGCGGGCAATAGTTGTCGCGTCCCGCCAGGCACGCCGCACATTTCCCGCAGGTCACTCCGGGCGACAGCAAAACTTTCTGCCCCACTTTCACGGTGGTCACGCCCTCACCCACCTTCGCGATCTCCCCCGCAATATCGCTTCCCGGAATATGTGGCAACGGAAACGGCACCCCCGGAATTCCCTGCCGCACCCACAAATCCAGATGATTCAGCGCACACGCC
>JBAVNY010000684.1:0-22502 GCA_049691535.1 Candidatus Acidiferrum sp. | reverse complement strand
TGTTTTCGGTCACCGGCTTCCAGAAAGTTTTGCTCTCCAGACTGACGATATCCAGAGCTTGTTCCAGCGTGACGTTATTCAGTTCGACAGGGATTCGGCGCGCTTGCAGGTCCGGATCGTAGATAACGGTAAGTCCGGCAAGTTTTCCAATCGTGTCGAAAATAACCTTGGCATCATTGGACATTTTGAGATTGATGGGAGCGCGCGAAAGGGGCTTGAGTTCGGGAGGGCGCGAAGCCAAGGTCGGCTGGCCATTCTCCATGATTGGCTCTTCTTCTTGTTGTGTCTGGGTGGCGCGGCTCTTTTCGGCGATTAAATCGATGGTGCGCTTTACTTCCTGGTCAGCGGCAGGATTGGAAGGATCGAGAACCTGGGCGCGTTGGAACTCTGAGACGGCACCTTGCAGATCGCCCTTTTCGCGCAACTTCATGCCATTCTTGATGTGCTTTTGACCCGCTTCAAAACGAGCCTGATCCAGCTTAATCTTATAGTTGACGTTATGTGGCTGTGCTTTCAGGGCTTGCAGGTAAAAGTCAACCGCCGCGTCGTAGTCCTGGACGTCCAGAGCCTTGTCACCGGAGGTGACCTCTTGCTTGCCTTTGGGGCAGCCCGCAGCAAACACTCCAATAGCAATCCAAATAAACAACCGACCACAACGCCGCATGAACACTCCGGAATCCCGTCTAGCGATACTTCGGGTTGGGACTATCTCTTGGAGTCTAGCATCGGGCTTGCAAGCCCGGCAAGCTACCGACTCCCTATCGAATCGCTCTGAACACTGTCCCATTAGCCAGTCCCTCATTGAGAAAATCGGCAGGGCGGTCGGGCGCTGCCTTCTAAGTTTGCAGTCCTAACGTGTCTTGTCCCTGGCCAGGGTTTGGCGTCCTGAGTGTTTGCCGCCATGTGTTTAGACGCGGCATCAGGTAAAATGAAAGATTGTGACCAAGCCAAACAAGAAACCAGAGAAGGGCCGGGATGGACCTCGAGAACTCGTCGTGGCGCAGAATCGCGCCGCTTCCTACAATTACCACATACTTGAGAAGCTTGAAGCGGGTCTGGTGTTGCACGGAACAGAAGTAAAAGCTTTGCGCCAGGGAAAAGCCAACATTCGAGACGCTTTCGTCGATTTCAAGCCGAGTGGGCCTTTTTTGGTGAATGCACATATTGCGCAATATCTCCCCGGGGGACCGTGGAACCATGAACCTCTGGGCGACCGCAAGCTTCTGCTGCACAAACGCGAGATACACAAGTTGTCGGGACGCACGGAGTCGAAGGGTTTGACGGTTATTCCGCTGCGGATTTATTTCCGCGACGGCAAAGCCAAAATCGAAATCGCCTTGGCGCAGGGTAAAAAGTCCTGGGATCGTCGTCAAGACGAGCGCAATAAGGAAGCACGCAGGGAAGCGGACCAAGCTATGTATCGCAATCGGAGGCGATAAATCTGTCATGAAAATTACTCTTGAAGTGAAACCATTTGCGGACCTCGAAGTCGATGCCCTAGCAACCTATGTTTTCGAAGACGCCGAGCCCGTTCAGGGACGGCTTGCGGAAATCGATAAACTCACCGGCGGTTTACTCGGCCGGTTGAGCAAGAGCGGTGAGCTGACCGGGAAGCCGCTGGAAATAACGCTGCTGCACGCTCCAGCCGGCCTGAAGGCGGCGCGACTGTTGCTGATCGGGGCAGGGAAGCGCGAGCAATTTAACCCTGCGATGCAGAGGAAAGTTGCGGGAGTTGCGCTGAGAAATCTGAAGTCACGCAATGTTCATAGAGTGGCGTTTCTGGTGCGGGAGAACGATGCCACCGAACAACTGGCGCAGGCCCTTGCGGAAGGCGCGTTCACGGCGGACTTTGAGACGGATAAGTACAAAACGGACAAGAAAAAAGACAAGTTCGTCGATGAATTTGTGATGGTTGGCTACAGCGATGGCGAAAAAGCGGCAGGGGAGAAGGGGCTAAATCGCGGTTGCATCATCGGCGAGGCGCAGAACTTCGCGCGTGACTTGGTCAATGAGCCTTCGAACAAGCTCACTCCCTCGATCCTGGCCGATAAAGCAGAAGCGATGGCCAAGGAAGCGGGTCTTGCCGTTGAGATCCTCGATGAGAAAAAGATTGCCGAGCTCAAAATGGGCGCGTTGCTCAGTGTGGCTCAGGGCAGCGTGGAACCGCCGCGCGTGATTGTTCTGACCTATACGCCTGCCAACGCAAAGCCCGGCGGCCCGGTTGTTGGGTTGGTCGGCAAGGCCGTCACCTTCGATACCGGAGGCATATCGATCAAGCCGGCGGACGGCATGGAGAAGATGAAGTACGACATGGCCGGAGGCGCGACGATGATCGGCATCATGCGCGCTCTCGCGGCCTTGAAACCGAATGTCAAAGTAATCTGCGTGGTGCCCGCCACGGAAAATATGCCCGGGGGCAAAGCGCAAAAACCTGGCGATATTCAGACGGCCATGTCTGGCAAAACCATCGAAGTGTTGAATACGGACGCGGAAGGGCGCCTGATTCTCGCGGATGGCGTCCATTATGCAAAGCAGTTGGGCGCCACTCATCTGGTCGATGCCGCGACTTTGACGGGTGCGATCGTGGTGGCTCTGGCCAACGTCAATGTCGGAGTATTCGGCACCGATCAGGATTGGCTCGATAAGCTCTTGGCCAGCGCGAAGGCTACCGGCGAAAAAATGTGGCAGATGCCGATGGATGATGAGTATCGCGAGTTCATTAAGGGCAGTTTCGCCGACATTCAGAACGTTGGCAGCGGCAAAGGTGGCGGCGCGATTACCGGCGCAATGTTTATTCGCGAATTTGCCGGAGACACGCCTTGGATCCACTTGGACATCGCGGGTACGGCGTGGAATGACGATGCCAAGCCGTGGTTAGCCAAGGGTCCAACCGGCGTTGCAGTCCGCACGCTCGTACACCTGGTTACTTCCCTGTAAGCCAAGAATAGTCGTCAGGGAGAGTGCCCCGCTGCGTGAACGAACAAAGTCGAATGACGGCTTACATTCTCTCGGGGGCTTGGATTCCCAGCAGATTTAGGGCACGCACCAATTCGCGTTCTAATAATTCCGTTAGACCGAGCAAGAAAGCACGTTTTTGCTCGTCGGCCTCCGAGAGAATGTGATGCTTGTGGTAGAAGTTGTTGAAGGTCTGCGCGAGCTGGAAGGCGTATTTGGAGACGAATGCGGGCTCTTGCGCGGCAATGGCCGCGTCTGCTGAATAATCTAACGATCCCGCCTGCAGCAGCACATCCCAAAAGTTATTTCCGTCTGGGCCAGTCAAAATGGATTTTATGGACTCTTGGTTCAGCCTGGCGCGCTTTGCTCCAGCCTCTTCTTCTTTGCGACGAATGCCGCGGATGCGCACGATCGCGTACTGGCAATACGGTCCCGTTTCTCCTTCAGCGCTCAGTGCCTCTTCAAAGTCGAAAGCGATGATGGTATTGCGGGTAAACTTCAGCAGGAAAAAGCGCAATGCCCCGACAGCCAGGTCGCTCGCGGTTCGCGTCAGTTCGCTTCCAGGCATATCGGGATGCTTCTGTAGTACGCGCGCTTCCGCTGCTTTAAGCATTCTGTCGATCAGATCGTCAGCCTTGACGCCAAGCCCCTTGCGCCCACTCACCTCGACGTAGGACTTTTTCGATTCGTCGGTCGGAACGTCGTAGCCCATTTCTGCGGCGCAGCGCGGCGTTAGCGCCACAATCTCATAATCAAAATGGATGGAATTCTCGGCTTCCTTCGTGTGCCCCAGAGCGCGCAAACCCTCGGCTACAACCTCTTGAAGGTACGCTTGCCTCGAGTCGATCACGTTGTAGACCGCTTCCGCGCCGCCAAAGTGTGGTGCGGTCGGATCGCTGGCCGCCGTCGTGGTGGCCCAGACAGTTTTTTCGTCGGGCGGCTTGGGCCATTTCCAGTAGTGAAAATCCTTGCCCAGCAAACCAAATTTCCAGAGCTGGTAGGCAATGTCTTTGCCGACGTAGGTAACCGTGCCATTGGATCGCACGATGATTTTTGCCTGGTCCCCTTCGTCAGCGTTTTCGCCATCTTCCGCCGTGCCACCGTGATTCCAGGGCATTACCCAGCAGCCGGCATTTTTGCCGGAAGTTACGAACTGAATCGCGCCGCTGCCCTTCAATTTTTCGAACGCCGCATCCCAAAAGTGCAGATGAAGAATTTCACTTTCGCGCGCAAGAAGCTCATAGAAGATGTCCACCCGCGCCATGGTGCGCAGGTGAAATCCCACCACGGAATCAGCAATCACTGCCGCCATCTGGGCTGTTTCGTTATCTCCGCCCGCTTCTATCGCCTTCAGCGTCTCGCCCCGTAATTTCTGTGCACGGGTTTTATCTTCTTCGAAGAACTGCGTCGCTTTGGCGTATAAATCCCAACACAGGTAATCGAATTTATCTCCCGCAGCAAGTGCCTTCAGTTCTGCAAGGGACCGTTTTTCTATTTGCTGAAAGGCGATTACCACGTCGGCAACTTGCACTCCGGTATTGTCGATGTAGTTTTGTACCGCAACGTCGTTGCCCGTGTGACGCAGGAGGCGAACCATCGTGTCGCCCAGCACCGCATTGCGGAGATGCCCAATGTGCGCGGCTTTATTGGGATTGATGCTGGTGTGCTCGACAATTACTTTCTTGCTGGATCCGCACAGGGCAACCGATCCGCTTTCCCTGGACAGCGCTTCCCAGAATTTAGCGCGGTCGAAGAATGCATTCAAATAGCCGCCTCCGGCGACTTCCACCCGTGCGATCCCCTCAATCTTTGGCAGGGAATTGGCAAGCTCTTGGGCTATTTGTCTGGGCGCTTTCTTCAGGCGTTTGGCCAGCTCGAAGCATACCGGAGAGGCAGCTTCGCCCATTTCCAGTTTCGGCGGCCGCTCCAGGACCACGGTAAGTTCGACGTCATACTTTTCCCGGATGTGCGCGGCGAGCGCTTCCCGCAGGCGATGGATGAGAGTCAGGTACACGATGCCTCAACTAGTTTCAGGAGCGATTTGGAATTCCACAGTATAGCAGTACCTAACTACCTGGCAGGCACTGCTTTGCCTGGTGAGCCGTGCAGCAAAATCCTTATGTCTTACCGTCGAAGGCGGTAATAAGGCGACGAAAATCCCGTGCGCCGGGGAGTTGCGAGAAAGTCACGTTGACTTGCCTCTATCCACAAGGCAACATAGCAATAAGTCAGGGAGCGGATGTGCTGGAAACGACGCAGTTGCTCGACGAAGTTGTCGCCGAGTCGCAGACGCTGGATGCGATCCAGAAGCTAGACGTCCGCAAAGGCGACTGCCTGTTTGTAACCACGAAGAATTCTACGTATACCCTTTGGGCCCTTTGCGACGGTCTATTCTGGGTGTGGGGCGGCTGGTTCGAGCGTCAGGGGGCGTGTCCGCAATTAGTAAGCGTCAACGGCTGCACGTGGGGCGGCAGTATCATCAAGCAAGACATCGTTGCAGCCATCGGTCTACGCATGGAGTTTGGAAATCGAGTTCGAACCACAGAAATTCTGGACATACGCGTGGTCCGCGCCCAGGCCGGCAATAGCCTCAACTAAGTCGCGATACCCTCAAGTCATACTCACATTTTTTCCGGAGCCGCGCTGGCCGTGCCCTGGAGCTAGTGCCGCCGTGAGTTTGACTGGCAGGGATGGGGTCGATAGTATCGATTTGCGCTGCGATTTAGCCCACAGCGAATAGACCATGAAAGTAGCCTACTTCGATTGTTTCAGTGGGGTCAGCGGAGACATGACGCTTGGCGCATTGCTGGATGCGGGCGTTTCCCTTGATCTTCTGCGCACTGAACTGAACGCGCTCAACTTGTCCGGCTGGGAGTTGGCGTCGGAGAAGGTCTGGAAAAATGGAATGGCGGCGACGTACCTCAAGGTTCGCGCGGAAGATACGAGTACTCATCGTTCGCTGACGACGATTCTGGGAATAATCGACACGTCCAGTTTATCCTCGCCAGTTAAGGCACGCGCATCGGGCATTTTCAAGAAACTGGGCGAGGCGGAAGCTGCTGTTCACGATGTGCCCCTGGAGAAGATTCATTTTCACGAGGTGGGCGCGGTGGATGCCATTATCGATATCGTTGGCGCGTGTGTGGGATTCAATGCTTTGGGTATCGAGCGATTCGCGTGTTCTTCATTGAACGTGGGAGGGGGCACAGCAAAAATGGTACACGGTGTGTTGCCTGTGCCCGCCCCTGCCACCGCACGATTGCTCATGGGAAAGCCCACCTATTCCACTGGGATACAGAGGGAACTGGTGACTCCGACGGGAGCGGCGATTGTCGCTACCCTTTGCGATGCTTTCGGGCCGCAACCTGCGATGCAAGTTTCAGCGATAGGCTATGGCGCCGGCACGGCCGATCTTGAAGGGCAGCCAAATGTATTGCGTCTCATGATCGGCGAAGCGGGCGACCACTCCGAGGTTGGAACGACGGAAACGATTCGCGTACTCGAAGCCAATCTCGATGACATGAATCCTCAAATTTACGGCTATTTTATGGAGAGAGCTCTGGCTGCCGGCGCGCTTGATGTCTTCTCCACTCCGGTGCAGATGAAGAAAAATCGTCCCGGCATGCTGGTCACAGTGCTTTGCAAGCTGCAGGATGCGGAGTCCCTCACGAAATTGCTCTTCGAAGAGACCACCACGCTGGGTGTTCGCAGCCACGCTGCGGACCGACGCGTGCTGCCCAGGGAGTTCGTAAAAGTGGCGACGCAGTTTGGAGAAGTGCATGTGAAGGTGGCGCGTGTGAATGGCCGGATTCAACACGCCGCGCCAGAATTTGACGATTGCCGTAAACTGGCTGAAGAGAAGCATGTCCCCCTGCACCGTGTGATGGATGAAGCCATGCGCGCTTGGGAGAAGCAGTAGGGATCGGTGCTTGCGGGCCGCTATCGGCACAGAGAAGACGGGAATGCCTGAGAAAAAAGAGAAATTCTATCTAACCACGCCGATTTACTACACCAACGGTCTGCCGCACATCGGGCATACCTATACCACCGTTGTCGCCGACGTCATTCGTCGCTACAAGCGTATGCGCGGGTACGATGTGGTGATGACGACCGGCACCGACGAACACGGCGTTAACGTTGAGCGAGCCGCGAAGAAGGCGGGCGTACCGGAGTCCGAGTATGTGGCACGGATGGCCGATGCGTGGCGCTCTTTGTGGGATGAACTGGGCTTGACGGCAGACGAGTTTGTCCGCACCACCGACCTGCAGCATGTTCGAACGGTGCAGTGGTTGTTTAAGCTGTGTCGCGAGAATGGCTTCGTTTACAAAGGCCATTACACTGGCCAGTACTGCATTTACGACAATGCTTTCGTGAACGATGCCAAGCCCGGTGAGAATTGCCCGGATTGTGGCCGGCCGACGGAAACTTTGACCGAAGAAAACTATTTCTTTAAGCTTTCGGCTTTCCAGAAGCCGTTGCTCGATTTCTACAAGAAGAATCCCGATTTTATTCAGCCGGAATCGCGCCGCAACGAAATCATCAGTTTCGTGGAAGGCGGGTTAAAGGATCTGAGCATTACTCGTACTACGATTCGGTGGGGAATTCCGGTACCTGGCGAAGAGCCACACGTGTTTTACGTTTGGTTCGATGCGCTCACGGCGTATCTCAGTGCGGTGGGCGGGCCCGATTACGAAAAGCGGGGCATGTGGCCCGCCGATCTGCATCTGGTCGGGAAAGACATCATCCGTTTCCATACCGTTTACTGGCCGGCGTTCCTAATGGCGGCGATGTTGCCTATGCCCAAGCAGGTATGGGCGCATGGTTGGTTCTTGATGGACGCCACCAAGATGAGCAAGTCCAAAGGCAACGTGGTGCTGCCACGTCCGATCGTGAACATGCTTGGGATGGATGCGCTGCGCTATTTTCTTTTGCGCGAAGTGGTTTTCGGGCAAGACGGAAACTTCAGCTACGATGCGTTAGTCACCCGGTACAACAGCGATCTAGCCAACGGATTGGGCAACTTATCCAGCCGTACGGCGGCAATGATCGAGAAAAACTTTGCCGGCAAAATACCGAAACCGGCCGAGCACAAACCGCAAGACGATGCGTTGGCCAAAGAAGCGCAGGCCGCCATCGGCGAAGTGCTGGAGCGATACGAAAAGATGGAATTCGCCCGAGCGCTTGAGGCTATCTGGGCAGTTATCGCCAGCGTGGACAAATATTTGACCACGGAGCAGCCTTGGGCTTTGGGTGATAGCGAAGCAGAGAAGCTACGCAAAGCCACGGTCCTTTGGACCAGCGCTGAAGCGTTGCGCATTGTGACCGTGTTGGCGCATCCGGTGCTGCCGCAAAGTACGGACAAAGTTTGGGCTTTGCTCGGTCAGACGACTTCTTTGGGAACGTTTGAACTTGATGGAGTGCGTTGGGGGCAATTGGCACCCGGCACGTCGCTCGGCAAGTCTCAGTCGTTGTTCCCGCGTGTAGATAAAGCAGAAGCAGTGGAGAGGATAGAATCGATGGCAAACGAAGAATTGAATCCAACACAGCCCGCTCCGGCAGCGGCAACGCCCGCTTCGGCGAGCACGCCTGCAGCAGGCGCAGCGGCAGCCGCGGCGCCAGTTGCGAGCACGGAACGAATCGGTATCGAAGACTTCTCTAAGGTCGAGATGCGCGTAGGCCAAGTAAAAACGGCGGAGCGCATCGTCGGTGCGGATAAGCTGCTGAAACTCACAGTGGATATCGGCAGCGAAGTTCGCCAGATTTGTGCGGGCATCGCGCAATTTTACGAACCGGAATCTCTCATCGGCCGCAAAGTTGTGGTGGTTACGAATCTGGCTCCCCGCAAACTTCGCGGTGTGGAGTCCAATGGCATGATCGTCGCCGCGTCCGTCGGTCCCGATGGGCGACCTGTGCTTGCCGGCTTCCACGAAGACGTCGAGGTAGGCGCGCGCCTGAAGTAGCTGGGCGCAGCACGGCCTTGTTCTCTGAGCACAACGGATCCCATGGAACTGATCGACTCGCACGCGCACATCGACGATCCGAAATTCGCGGAAGACCGCGATGCCATGCTGCAACGTGCGCGAGCCGCTGGCATATCCACGCTCCTGGCGATTGGGACCGGACCCGGCCCCGAAAAGCTGGACGCCGCGATGCCATACGCCGAGGCAAACGACTGGATATTCACCACTGTTGGTATTCACCCGCATGAGGCCAAGGAGGTCACCCAAGATCACTTGGACACACTGGCCAGTTTGGCGAAACACCCCAAAGTGATTGCCTGGGGTGAGATCGGCCTAGATTATTACTACGATCACTCTCCGTGCGACGTTCAGGAAAATGTGTTTCGCCAGCAGATGGAACTCGCCAACGCCGCGAAGCTTCCCATCATCATTCATTGTCGAGATGCCTGGGACGATTGCCTGCGCGTCTTGGAAGACGCCTGGAAGCCTACGGGATTGGGTGGCATCCTGCACTGCTTCGGCAGCACGCTGGAAGACGCCAAGCGTGGCCTCGATATGGGCTTTTTGATATCGTTTGCTGGTAATTCGACGTATCCAAACGCTCAGGCAATTCGCGACGTTGCCAAAGTTTTGCCTTTAGAGAAGATTCTGATTGAAACGGACTCTCCATACCTGGCGCCACAGCCTTGGCGCGGCAAGCGAAATGAGCCCGCCTACGTGGCTGAGGTAGCAAAGGTCCTTGGAACTGTGAGAGACTTGGGGGCAGAAGAAATCGCCAATACGACGACGGAGAATTTCCGGCGGTTCTTTCAACTGCCCCGGCCGAAAGTACCCCCGGTCGTGGTGTCCCGCTAACCAGGGAGCGGGCGCGGAGGCGGCCATAGCGTTACTGACAGTCAAAGGCATTTTTGACTTGGTGCGTGAAGACCTCGTCAAGGTCGAGCAGGAATTGTCCCGCCAAAGCGCGTCGGCTTACCAGCCTGTTTCCGAGATAACAAGCTATTTGCTGGGCGGCGGCGGGAAACGCTTGCGACCCGCGTTGCTGCTGCTATGCCACGGGTATGCCAATGGGCATCGCAACGATACGGGCAGCGCGGTCCGTTTGGCCGCAGTGGTCGAACTGCTGCACAGCGCCACGCTGATTCACGACGACGTCATCGATAGCGCCGACACGCGCCGTGGGCGGCCCTCTGCCAATTCGCGTTGGGGCAATCATCGCAGCGTGCTTTCCGGTGACTGGCTGTACATGCAATCGTTCCAGATCGCTTTGGAAGAACGCAATTTTCACGTTCTGGATATTCTTATCGACCTGACGCAGAAGATGGTGGAAGGCGAGCTGATTCAATTGGCGAAGATTGGCCGCATGGATGTGACCGAAGAAGACGCGCTGAAATTGGCTACGTATAAGACTGCGTGTCTGTTCAGCGGCTGCGCCCGCCTGGGTGCGGTGCTCGGCGGCTTTGATGCGGCGCACGAAGAAGCGCTGGCTGAATACGGCCGGTATTCGGGCTTGGCGTTTCAGTTGGTAGATGATCTTCTGGATTTTACCGCTTCCAGCGAACAGTTGGGTAAGCCGGTTCTAAGCGATTTGAAGGAAGGCAAGGTTACGTTGCCGCTGATTTATGCGATGGAAAACGGACACCGGGAAGCGCGCGAAATGGTGGCGCAGGTATTGAAAGAGAAAGAATTTCACTCGGTGCAGCCAGAAAAGTTGGTGGCGCTGGTTCGTGACTCTGGCGCGCTGGATCGCGCGCGCAACCTGGCGCATAGTTACGCACGGCGTGCCAAGGAATGCATTAACGGCAGTGGCGACCCTGAGTACGCCCGCGCCTTGCAGACCGTCCCTGATTTTATCCTCGAACGCGAAAACTAAAGCACCTCCATGTTGCCGTTTAAATTGGTTTATCACGAGCGCTACGATTTGCATCTTGGCGCGCATGTGTTTCCCTCGCAAAAATTTCGCTTAATCTCCGAAAAGTTGGTCAGTGACGGCTTTGCCGGCAAAAACGATTTCCTGCGCCCCGAGCCGGCCACCGAGACACAGCTTACTCGGGCACACACCCCAGAGTGGGTCTCCAGACTGAAAAACGGCACGCTGACGCTCAGTGAAATTATGAAATTGGAAGTTCCGTACTCGGCAGAACTGGTCGAGGCCTTCTGGTTGGCTGCGGGCGGAACGATTCTCGCCGCTGAGTCTGCTCTTCGCGACGGTTTTGGCTGCAACATCGGTGGCGGCTTTCATCACGCGCAGGCGAGCCACGGAGAAGGTTTCTGCGCCATTCACGACGTCGCGGTAGCGATTCGCCAAATGCAGTCAGAGTCGCGCATCTGCAAAGCCATGGTCATTGACACGGATGTTCACCATGGGAATGGCACTGCCGCTATATTTGCCAAGGATGAGTCGGTGTTCACGCTCTCCATCCACCAACTCAACAACTATCCTGCCTACAAGCCGCCATCCAATGTCGATCTCAACATGGCGGACGGAGTGGAAGACGACGAATACCTCGACACACTCTTGCCGGCGGTAACAGACGCGCTGAAACAATTCCAGCCAGACATGGTGTTTTACGTGGGTGGGGCTGATCCGTATCGTGAGGACCAGTTGGGAGGCTTATCGCTCACCATCAAGGGCCTGCAAGCTCGCGATCGAGAGGTCTTCGCGGAAGCCCGGCGGCGCGGCATTCCGGTGGTCACCACGCTGGCAGGAGGTTACGCCAGGCGTGTTGAAGACACTGTGCAGATTCACGTGAACACGATTTTGGCGGCCAAGGAAGTCGCCGAGCAGTTTCCGCAGGCGAAAGCCACGGGCACTTAGTGCGAGTTGGACGCAGCCGAGTCGGTCGCTGGCCCAGCCTGCATCACGCGTTCGACAGCCTCAGCCAATACCTTGTCGACTGTGTCTGGATCGAATCCTTCTTTACGAAACGCAATCTTTCCGGATCGATCCAGGATCACCATGGTAGGGAACGAATCAATACGCAGCGCTGTTTCCAACCCATCGGCAAATAAGACCGTGACCTTCGGTTTTTCTTCCTGAAGATAATTTGCGACCAGACTCTCGTCTTCATCGCAATTCATCGCGTAGAAAACCACCTCTTTGTTGGCCGAGAAGCGCGCTGCCATTCGTTCGAAATGCGGCTCCATCTCGCGACAGGGCCCGCACCAGGTTGCCCAGAAATTGAGTACGACGATTTTGCCTTTCGTTTCGGCCAGCGGAAACGGCGAGCCATCCGCCTTGCGCAAAATGAAGTCATACGGATCTTTGCGCCCGGCATTTCGTGCGGCCTTCGGCGGGGCAGTGGACGCAGCAACGTCATCGATGGTGTGCAGCAGGTAGTCTCCCAAGCCGTCTTCGGAGCCGCCATGTGCCAGTCGCCAAACGTTGCCTACTTTTCTCCGCATCTCAATCCGCGAGGGCGCGCCATTTGTACCATCGGCCAAAGCAAACGCTCGCGCGTATTCTAGAATCGCGGTGTTCGCGTCTTTTTTCGACTCGGCAATTTCGCCCAGTCGCTGTGCCGCCGCCGCGCTAGGAGTCACCGCATAACTGGCCTGTAGATCCCTCATGGCATCGGGAAGATCGTTGGTCTTCTGGTATAAGCGGCCGCGCACCAACAGCAAGGAAGACTCATTGTGCTTCTTTTCGTTCTCCCAGTCTTGTTGCGAAACGTGCGGAGACTTGTCGGTAATGGGAGCTCGTTCGATCTGATCCATTACCCGAGTGCAGTAGGAAATCGCGCGTGCCCAGCCCGCTGGGTCGCCGTATCGTTCCAAAAGCTGAATGGCAAGCAGGGTGATGGAGGCATCGTCTGGTTTCAGCGAAACCATGCGCTCCGCATAGTTCATTGCTCGCGGATAGTCCTGCAACTGCAGGCTCGATTCCACAATCGCGCGATAAATCTGGGAACGTTGCGAGGACTCTGGGTATTTCTTTAAGAATTCTTCAAGGTTGCGAACCAACGCTGCTCGGTCATTTTCGGCGCTGTCAATCGCTCGCTGTAGCTCTTGTTTTTCTAGCAGAGCCGCAGCGGCCGGATTTACGTTGGCCGGTGTTTTGCTCTGAGCTCCGGACTCTGCTGGTTTTGCGGGATGAGGCGCGTCCTGACTGCGGGCCGCCGGTGAGCAGAAAGTTGCGGCCACAACGAAGGCTGCTGGGAGGCAGATACGAAGATATAGTTGCGCCACAATCGTATTGTATCAGCCTGAAATCAGTTTGCAGGAATAGGTGTTTCGGCGTTTCTTACCGGCCTTTACGCGCCACCGTGGACGTTGATCGCTCCAGACACGGTATGGACTTCAATGCGACTCGATGAGTTGCCCACATGGGCGCGCAAAGAGTGTTTGCCCTGCTCTTCGATAATCACGGGAATATTCGTGCGGATGTCTCCTGAAGTAGCCTCCGCGGAGAACAGGAAACTGGCGCTTGGCGGCACATGCAAATCGACAGACCCTGAAACCGACTTCAATTCCCACAGCCGATTGCTGCCTGGATCGCCGCTCACATTAACCGATCCTGAGATGGCATGAACCTTCAAGTCCGCCTGCGCTCCTTCGATGTCGATGGAGCCACTCGCAGCCGAAGCATCCACTCGGTCGCCCGGTTTTGTGATTCGAATGGAGCCAGACGCCGCATTTACGTTGACAGCGCCTTTTACGTCGGCGAGCACGATGTCCCCCGAAGCGCTAGAGACTTTTAAGAATCCGCCAATGGACGATACCTCGATGGAGCCGCTTGCGGCCGAAACTTGCGTGTCGCGCTCCACGCGGTAAATGTGCAGATATCCTGAAGCGGAAGAGGCTTTGACCGGCCCGCGCACGTTGTCGATCGTAATTCCGCCAGACGCCACGCCGGCGTCAATTTCCGTATCGTGCGGCACTTCGATTTGATAATCAATGCTTACGTTCTTTAGCCACGAAGAATTCTTGCCGACCCTGATGGTGTCACCACTTTGTTCAACAGGTGGATTTGCAGCCACTTCTCCGACATTTTTGTCCGCATTGCCAAACAACGACCATCCCGCTGTCACTTTGCCGCGTATGTGCACTTTTCCGTCGGAACTCCCATGAATATCTACGCTACCGGATCCGTTGCTCAGGTCCAGGCGGATTGGGCCCGAAACCGTATAGGTGCGTTCAAATGTGTTGTCGGCCGCAAGCGTGAGAGCAGGCGCAAGGAGGAGCGCCCCGGCCAGGACCGCCGAATGAGTTAACGCAATGGTGCGAGAGAGCATAGTTGTCCGCCCGACGTTCCGGGCCCTCCTACTACAGAATACGCAAAGTGAAGAGACTATGTTCCCGCTGCCTTGGTAAGTGTTTCGTTAAGTGAGCCTTGTCGGTAGCCTTCCAAGTCCAGGGCGACATAGGCAAATCCAGCTGCCTTTAGTGCCTGCGCCATGGCTCCTGCCATCGCCGGGGTCAGCGCTCGGGGCATTTCGTCTGGAGAGAGTTCCACTCGGGCCAGCTTGTCATGAAGGCGAACACGGAACTGCCGAAATCCCAAGCCGCGAAGGGCTGCTTCGCCACGTTCCACCATGGAGAGGCGTTCCGGCGTGACTTCGATTCCGTAGGGGATGCGTGAGGACAGGCACGCAGAGGCTGGGCGATCCCACGAGGGCAATCCTGCCCTTTGCGAAAGGTGGCGAATTTCCGGCTTATGCAGGTTGGCGTCGAGCAGCGGCGTTAAGACGCGATGTTCTGCAGCGGCGCGATGGCCGGGGCGAAAGTCGAAGGTATCGTCTGCGTTGACGCCATAGGCCACTTTGCCGATCTGCCGTGTCTCCGCCAATTCGTCTAACACCGAAAATAGCTCATCTTTGCAGAAATAACAGCGATCCGCCGCGTTGACTCGATACGCCGGATTCTCTAACTCATGCGTCTCTATGAATTCGTGGTTTACTTCCGTGGCTCGCAGAAACAGTTCGACCTGTTCGCGGTCAAAAGCCGAATAACTTGCCGACAACGCAGTAACGGAGAGCGCCTTGGGCCCGAGCACCTGATGAGCAGCCCACGCCAGATACGCGGAATCGGTGCCTCCGGAAAGCGCCACGATTACCGATGGCAATTCCGCCAATTTCGCGAAGAGCGTCTGTTGCTTGGCATCGGCAAGATGCACCGACGCGTCACCCATGTGGATATTTATAAGTGATTTCATAACTTAGCGAGTATATCGCAGACGCCGCAGGAAACGCAGATCGGCGAAGCTGGTATCCACCGGGGGAAAGGGCAGTAGGATTTTTGTGCGATGTTGCTTCCCTCGGCGCGGCAGTGTTATTTGAAGTCAAGCAATACGTCGACCGTGCCTTTTTCCGCGTCGGTCTGTAGCCAGTGTCCCACCGTTTCATAGTGCAGCGGCAAATCCTTGAACACTGCCTGATGATGCAGCTCCAGGTTGGTCAGCAACTGGGCGAAAATCTTTTTGTCGAAGACATCGCCGGGTTTCAGCGGCCAGCCATCCCGAATCATCCGCTCACCGGCCAGTGAAATGCCAGAGATGGTCATGACGTTATACCGGAACTGTTTGCCCTCGGTTACCGACACCGCATAGGAGACGGTGTGGGCCGTGTCGTCGTAGGTAGGAACCGCATCCAGCTTTGCTTCCAGATACCCGAGGTGACCGTATTCCTCGCGTATCCGGTCCAAGCCACCTTCAATTGCCATGCCGTTGGCCACATCGTCGGGCTTTAGCCCCAAACTGTTCGTGAGTGTGATGGAAGAAAGCAGCGTGTTGCCATGCCACTCGGCACCTTTCCAGCGATACACCGGTCCAGCTTGACTTGGGACGTAAACCGGAATTTGCTCGGGCAATTTCTGGTTGGGATTACCAGAGAGCCGTACCTCAACCGGGCCCACGACGGCTTTCAGGAAACCCGCCTGCAGATAGATGGGCCGGATTTGTTCCGCGAGAAACACGTCAATGGCCATGCGCGAATACGCTTTCCCGCGAATCTCGGAAAGGTGCTGTTGCACTGCGGGAGACGCGGTCAGCTGCGGATCGCTGAACTCCACACTGCCGATTTGCGACGCCACGCCGTCGATGCGGAACTCTTGAATGGAACCATCGGAGAGCGGGCTAGCCACCACCAGATGCTCGATCGCACCATCCACTCCTCTTGCAGCCAGCAAATTCTTTAGCGAGTTGGCAGCAAGATCGACGACTGCTCCTGCGGCGGGCAATGTGCCGTTATAAAACGGCAGATCCTTGGCTATCGCCGCATTCAACTCAACATCTGCATACCAGGGAAAATTGTCGTAATAGACCGGCAGCCGCGGATTTTCCTCGAGGCGGAATGTTACGACTACGCCGTCGTTTCGAGTCGTAAAGTTGTAATTCACTTTGGCGAACAATCCACAACGCACCAGCGCATCGGCAGCGTCTTGGAGCTCCTTGCGGCCAACTTGCTCGCCTGGGGCCAATCCAGAAAGCGTGATAGCTTGCGGTTCAGTGAGGATTTTCAGGCCCTCGGCGTGGACCTCGCGCAGATTTGCCGTCTGCGCATTGGTTTGAGCGGTCAGGGTAAAAAACGTCAGTAGGATAAAGGGAAGGAACCAGCGGAGCCGCATACGCATATTGTATCGGAAACTCGATAGTCACGTTTGCAACGCCGGTCAGAAAATAGGTGGCTCAGGGGGCGGGCGAGGCAACGCCTTGGAAAGGTCGATGACCCATTGTGGAAATAGAGGCTCATTTTTAGGCGGCTGCCCGCGGGTGATGGCCCAATGTTCAAGCCAACCCGTTCCTTCTTCGCCCACATACTCATCGGGCATACTATACGCGCCGTCGCTTAGCGCGTCTTGCAGACCCACAAACTGGTAGCCGCGTTTTCGCAACAAATCGAGCAACTCGCCAATGTGTTCGGCCTCCAGCCAGTTTCCGTGGAGGAGTAAAATTTGTTTCGGTTCATAGCCCAGCAGGTCGCGGGATAGTTTTTCGTTGTAGTCAAAAACTGTCGCAGTATACCCGAGGTAGGATTCCATTAACTTTTTTTGCAGCGCAGAGTCTCCACGGGTCCGCGCATCTTCGTAGACTCCAGCGTACATCCAATCCCACGCGTCCATGGTTACTGGCGCGATTCGATAGCCACGCTGCACTAGAAATGCTTCCGCCTCGCGTCGCGTCTGCAGGTCGCGCCCGGTCTCCAGATAAGGGTGGCGTATATAACGAAGTTTCATTTTATGTTGCGCGAGGAGTAGTTTGGTAACCACCTCGCCGCGCACCACATCATCTTCCCACCTCTGCAGTCCCACTTGGTTCAGAGAAAAGTGGCCGAAGGTGTGATTGCCCAGTTCGAACCCGTTGTCGAGCCACAGATTTAACGCCTTGATGCGATCGTCCACTTGGCCGAAGCGATACAGTTTTCGCTCATTTACAAAGCCGACCGCAGGCACTTTCTGCTCGCGCAGCGTGTTCAGCAGCTTCGCGGTCATGTCCAGAATTTCCGGGCCGGTCATAGAAATGTCATCGGCCGCGGGGAGATCGTCAATGGTTATGGCAATTTCGCGATGAACTGGAGGTTGAGCGCGCAGTGAACCAGCACCAGCCAGCGCGCATAAGAGAATTAACGCCCTGAACGAAGTTCGGCAGATTGGCATGCCGATATTGTAATGCAGACACATGTCCGGCTCTGTGATGATAGCCATGCAGTTTTACACAGAGGACTACTCTACCGTGACGGACTTTGCCAGATTGCGTGGTTGGTCGACGTCGCACCCGCGTCGTACGGAGATGTGATACGCCAGCAATTGCAGCGGGACAATTTCCAGTAGCGTCGACAGCAGTTCAGGTGCTGGCGGCAACTCAATAATGTGATCCGAAGCTTCTTTGGCAAGACGATCGCCTTGGGTCACTAGCGAAATCACGATGCCATCGCGGGCCTTCACTTCCTTGATGTTCGAAACGCTCTTCTCGTACAGCGTCATTGAAGATGGGTCAGACTCGTCCCGCGTCGCCAGCACCACAACTGGCAGGTTCTCATCGATCAGAGCGTTGGGACCATGCTTCATTTCACCGGACGGATAGCCTTCCGCGTGGATGTAGGAAATTTCCTTCAGTTTCAGGGCGCCCTCAAGCGCGATCGGATAATGTATCCCGCGGCCCAAGTATAGAAAATCGGTAGTGCGGAAGAACTGGCGCGCCAAATTTTCGTAGAAGCCGGTTTCGTCTACCTGCAACACGCTCTCGATTTTGTGCGGAATCTGGGTGAGCTCGAGCATTAACTTCCGCGCAGCTGCCGGTGCCAGCTTCCCGCGAACTTGGCCGAGATAAGAAGCCAGCAGTAGTAATGCCGTGAGTTGCGCGGTGAACGCCTTTGTGGACGCCACGCCAATCTCAGGTCCCGCGTGGGTCAGAATGGTTCCGGCAGCTTCGCGGGTGATCATCGATCCCATCACGTTGCAGATCGCGACGGTCTGCGAGCCTTTTTGTTTGGCTTCGCGTTGCGCTGCCAGGGTATCAGCCGTTTCGCCAGACTGGCTGATGCAAATCGTTAGCGTCTTCGAATCAAGGATTGGGTCGCGGTAGCGGAATTCACTGCCGTAGTCGACTTCCACCGGTATGCGCGCCAGGCGCTCAATCATGAACTTGCCCGCCAACGCTGCGTGCCAACTGGTACCGCACGCCACGATCCGAACGTTCTGAAAATCGCGAAATTGATCCTCGCTGATGTGCATCTCGTCGAGGAATACTTTTCCGGTGTCTTGCGAGATGCGGCCCAGCAGCGTGTCGCGCACTGCCCTGGGCTGCTCGAAAATCTCCTTCTGCATGAAATGTTTGTAGCCGCCCTTTTCCGCCATGATCGGATCCCAGGCAACATGGTGCGCGGGGCGATCGACTACCTTGCCATCCAGGTCGGTTACACACACGCCGTCTTTCGTCAGCACCGCTACGTCGCCATCTTGCAGAAAAAACATCTCGCGGGTGTGTTGCAGCAGCGCCGGAATGTCGCTGGCCACAAAATATTCACCATCGCCCAGACCGATCACTGAGGGGGGGCCAATGCGTGCCGCAATCAACTTCTGCTGATCCTTCGCCGAGAGAAATACCAGGGAGTAAATTCCTCGAAGCGACTTCAGAGTCTTGCGCACCGCCTCTTCGAACGGCATGTTTTTTGCATGCTTCTCGACCAGGTGCGCCACGACTTCCGTATCCGTTTCAGTCGCAAACTTGTGACCTTCTTTTTCCAGCTGCTCTTTTAATTCCAGGTAGTTTTCAATGATTCCGTTGTGCACCACTACGTACTGCCCGGTGCAATCCCGGTGCGGGTGGGCATTTTCTTCCGTTGGACGACCGTGCGTAGCCCAGCGCGTGTGCCCAATGCCGTAAGTCCCACCCTCAATAGGTGAATTGAGGATTACTTCTTCCAGGTTGCGCAGTTTGCCGGGCGCCCGACGCAGCTGTAACTTTCCATCCGCGCCGACAACCGCAATACCCGCGGAGTCGTAGCCGCGATATTCCAGCTTGCGCAGGCCCTCGATAATTACTGGGACGACTTTTTTAGATCCGATATAGCCGACAATTCCGCACATTCCGGATTCTCCTAAACCTGCTTTTTAAGGTAACACGCGCATCCGGGTTGGCGGGTGAAAACAGGCCCAGGGAAACGCTAAAGTTAATGGATGGGCTCATTCATGGTGCGTATAATCTCCACCGTGTTGAGCTTGTTTGTGGCATCGAAATAAAAGGTAACGCGGGCGGTAACCGGCTGCATTCGTTGCGTGTCGATGTGGCGAATAATGGCAACAATAGTCCCAGTCTTCTCAGAAGGCTCGATGGGGTAACCACGCGCCGCCAGGAAGGAACTCACTCTCTCCTGCGAAGATCCCGGAGGTACCTGGGCATCCACCATGTCCTGTATAGGCTGAAGCTGGGGATCGCTAACCCGGAGCCTTTTCTGGCATCCGGTCAGCGCGACCAGCAAAAAGCAGCAAATTACCAGCGCGCGACAAACTCTTAAATCGAAGAAAGTCGGTCTTGACGAGGGAATAGTCATGCCGCCCATGAATCAGCCTTACTCCACAATCTCGAATCGGTATTCTTCGATCACCGGATTGGCCAGGACTTCTTTAGAGATGCGCTCCAATTGTTTCTGCGCTTCATCGCGCGTCCAGCCATTCAGATTCAGGACGAAAAACTTTCCTTGGCGAACGTCGGAAACCTGGGCATAACCCAGCCCCGAGAGCGCGTGCTGAATGGTTTGCCCTTGGGGATCAAGAACGGTGCGCTTTGGCATTACCCAAATGTGAGCTGTCATGGGGACATTATAGCATTCTGACCGGTGTCGTCCGCTGGCCGGAAGTTCAGTCGTGCCCGCTCACTCGGTGACAGGAAGGCATATTCAAACCCGTTCGCAACCAGGGTTGAAAGCTCAGATTCACGCAAGCCCATCGAATGCGCTGCTAGATATTCCTCGTGCAAAGTGGTCTGAAACATCGCCGGATCGTCCGAAGAGAGCACTACGGGCACGCCTTGTCGAATGATTTTCGGCAACGGATGTTTTTGTAATGTGACATCCGCGGTTCGGAGCTGTTTTGCCAAGGCTCCCGTTTTCAAATTGCTTACCGGGCACACCTCGAGCGGGATTCGTCGATCGGCAAGCAACTCCATTAGCGCTGGATCATGTATTAAGGCAATCCCGTGACCAATTCGCTCGACGCCCAACAGTTCAATCGCTTCCCGAATCTTGTCTGGGCCGCCGACCTCGCCCGCATGCATCAATTTGTGCATTCCATAACTCGCCGCGCGGAGGTAGACGCTTCGAAATTCCGACGTTCGTATGCTCAGTTCGTCGCCACCGATACCAAAGGCCACAATGCGCGGCGAGGCGCAGCGGTGCGCCCACTCTACGACCTCCATTGCAGGCTCGGGCCCGAATTGCCGCACCGCATCGAAGATCCAATTTATATACAGTCCGCGGCCCGCAAATGGCTCGACGGCGGACAGGATCGCCTCGAAATTGGCTTGTGGGTTTTGCCCGCGGAGAAGCATCACACCGACGGAGAGCGTTATCTCTGCATAAACTATATTCTGGCCAAGCAGTTGCTCTGCGACATCTGCCGCGAGCGACGCGAAATCCTGTGGCTCGCGCAGAAAGGACGTAACCCATTTGAATGCCTCAATGAAACCGAGGAAGTCAGCATAGCTATACCGTTGCTGGACCTCCTCAGCAGTGATGTCGATTTTGTGTCGCGCAGCCAGTGCGCAAGCTAACTCCGGCCGAATACATCCCTCAAGGTGCAAGTGCAGTTCCGCCTTTGGAAGTGCCGCGATCCGTTGAGGTAGTTTGGAAAACTTCACAGTGATTTAGTGCGGCAGTTGTGGCTTTCCAGCATTGATCCAGGCCGTCAGCCAATACGACCCGATGTCGCTTGAAGCATCGGAGAGCTGTCGTATTAAGTTTGCCGCTGCCAGATTATAAAATTTGTCGTAGTACTCGTCCGTGTACGATGCCAAGCCGCGCTTTGCATGGCGATCGGCTAACAGCACGGCTTCCAACTGGCTGTGGGCGTTCAGGCAGGACTCAAAAGCGTAGTCAGTCGGATCACTGATGTACGATGCGTCGTGCGGATTCAACGGGAAAAAAGAACCGTAACGATCAATCAAGACGGTATTGAATCGGTCGTTTACGCCTGATTGCCCAGAAAGTTTGCCATCAAAGTTTTCCGTGGTGTTGAATGGATCGTGCGCTTCGGCAACGTAGTTGGCAAGAAAGGCCGCGTCGATCTTCGCGTCTTCCCAGCGCCCATTTTTAAAATCCTCGGTCAGCTTCTGGCTGTACACGCCGATTTGCCAAGGCAACAAGCCGGTCGCTTCGATTTTCGACTTTCCGTATTTGGTCACGGCAGCTTTGTAACTGCGCGGTAGGGTTTCGAACGGAAACTTGCCGTATTTATCCAGTTCAATGAAATGGTTATTCCGTTCGTTCGGCTTTTTATCCAGTTGATTCAGGGGATCATTCACATGCTGGACGAGAAACGCGGCATTACTCTCGAAGAAGGGACGCAGGTCGCTGGGAAGTGATTCCAGGGCTCGACCAATGATCAAGCGCTGCGCATTGTTACCCCAACCCCAGGCATATTTCGCGCATAGGCCAATACAAATAAGCGAAGCGCACAGAAGAGTTACATGTCGGCGAAATGCTTGCTTCGATCCCTGCAACATACAATGCCTTAGACCCTCGGCGACGTATTCAGGGCGCTGCGGTGACGACTATACACAAAGTAAATCACAAGTCCGATGATCAGCCACACAAAAAACCGGATCCAGTTCTCCAGCGTCAGGCTGGCCATGAGAATCACGCACGTGACTACCGAAAGAATCGGGAGGAAGGGCACTAGAGGGACGCGGAATCCGCGCGGCCGGTCTGGTTGTGTCTTGCGCAGCACCAAAACCGCAATTGCGACCAGCACGAAAGCAAAAAGGGTTCCAATGTTGGAAAGGTCAGCCAGTGTTCCGATGTCGAAAATTCCTGCGGGAATTCCTACCACGATGCCGGCGATCCAGGTCGCGAAATGAGGCGTGCGATAGCGCTTATGCACTTTAGAAAACGCTGGTGGCAGAAGTCCATCGCGCGACATGGCAAACCACACGCG